>NZ_VMMR01000028.1:0-32178 GCF_013277285.1 Streptococcus sp. 339
TTGACGGTAAAGAAGGTGCTATGGTATCAAACGCCTTTATCCAGTCTGCGGACGGAACAGGCTGGTACTACCTCAAACCAGACGGAACAATGGCAGACAAGCCAGAGTTCACAGTAGAGCCAGACGGCTTGATTACGACTAAATAATTTTAAAAAATAAAAGGAAAGGAAAACTTTTCTAAAATGTTTATCTACCCCACAGGACTCGTCCTTGTGGGGATTTTTTGTTAAAAAGAGTAAGAAACATTGACTTTTTTAAAGAAAGATGTCATAATCAAGTTAATTCAAAAAAATATTATGGAGCGAGTAGGAGGAATTTGGGATGTTAAAAAATACAAAACAACCTCAATACTTTAAGTCTTTTTTACTTGGTATGACAGCAATTGTATTGCCTGTTTTTAGCTTTAACCAGAACATTTCGAAAGTAAAAGCTGATACAGTCCCAGACTGGAAGAAAGTCAAAAGTGATTACAAGAAATCAACGATGGGCATTCAGAAAGAGGTAATGAAATTTGGATACCGAGAATAAAGATTTGATTGAAGTCAATAATATTGTTGATGAAGTCGAGCGCTTACCACATGAACAGCGTCAAGTAGTTTTACAGAAGTTGGAAATCTATCAAGGTGACCTACCTCATCCAGATATTCTCAAAGGATATAAAGAGCTATATCCGGATGCTGCTCAAAAGATTATTGATAATGGTATTGCAGAAAGCCAACATCGTAGAGAGATGGAAGATAAATACTTATCAGGGAATATTGCTTCTCATAAATTGGGACAGTTATTTGGCTTTTTAATCGCCCTCGTTGTTATTATTGGTGGAATTTACTTAATAGCAACAGATAAACAAATTGCAGGTAGTGTCTTAACTGGAACTACTGCATTAGGGCTAATTGGTTTGTTTACAGGGAATAATCAAAATAAAAACAAAGACAAAGAATAATTTTTCACCGCAGGCTCAGGCTTGCGGTTTTTTTATTTTTCAAAAACACACATTTTGAACGATTAGAAAGCAAAATCACAATCCTATTGTTCAAAAAAGCGTTTACATGAAGAATATGGAGAGGAAATCGTGGTGTATTATTGTCAAAAACGGTGTTTTGTTAAAAATAAAAAACAGTGACCGAAATCACTGCTTTTTAAGTTCCTGGGCGTATGTTATCATGCTGATAGCGTGTTTTAGACGCATATTCATAATATCCGATACACCATTTTTATACTTGTCCACGGCCTGAATAGACATGCCACAGTTTTTGCTAATAGCATAGGCTGTGGCGTTGTCTAAAAGCCAGCGGATAGCTTCAATATCTACTGACATATATTACCTCGTAAAATACCAAACTGCAAATAGGAGTAGAAGAAGTCCAATAATAAATTCAACTTTTTCACGCTTGGTGGTTTTTCTAACTTTAAGATTTACTTTCATTGTTTTTCCTGTTATAATTTAAGTACACCCCCGAAGGGGTGGATAGTGATTTTTCACTATCCAAATTCGATGTGCCATTCAAAGCTGATTATAAATAAGTTTATTTTGACTACTAGCTTATTTGTTTTTGCTTTGAGTGGTTTCTTTTTGAACTTAAACATTTCATGTTCCTTTCTACTAGTTTCCTTGTCTAAGGTTTCCTCCTTAACCTTATGTATCCATTATACAACTTTGGTTGCATAATGTCAATAGTTTTGATGGAGTTTTTTTATTTTATTTTTAAAAGACTGTGAGTAATCACGGTTTTCTATTTATAAACTATTAGAATTAAATTGAAACCTTCTCAACTATACGGGCAAAGATGATTGTAAAAATGAATACGAAGATGAATACGATTTAAAAAAACGATGGAAATTAGTGTAAATGATTTTAACGAAAAATAAGTAAAAACTCAACTATTTACAAGTGATGATAACTATTTGTAAACGTTTTTCACTTATGGTATAATAAGCATTGTATTTATTGTATATGAATCTGGAGAAAAAATCAAAGATATTTTTGAAGGATAATATGAGAATAAGGGAGAATATATGACCTTAGAATGGGAAGAATTTCTAGATCCTTACATTCAAGCTGTTGGTGAGTTAAAGATTAAACTTCGTGGCATTCGTAAGCAATATCGTAAGCAAAATAAGCATTCTCCGATTGAATTTGTGACCGGTCGAGTCAAGCCAATTGAGAGTATAAAAGAAAAAATGGCCCGTCGTGGTATTACTTATGCGACCTTGGAGCACGATTTGCAGGATATTGCTGGTTTGCGTGTGATGGTCCAGTTTGTAGATGACGTTAAGGAAGTAGTGGAGATTTTGCACAAGCGTCAGGACATGCGAATCATACAGGAGCGAGATTACATTACTCATCGAAAAGCATCAGGCTATCGTTCCTATCATTTGGTAGTAGAATATATGGTTGATACCATCAATGGAGCCAAGACTATTTTGGCAGAAATTCAAATACGTACCTTGGCCATGAATTTCTGGGCAACGATAGAACATTCTCTCAACTACAAGTACCAAGGGGATTTCCCAGAGGAGATTAAGAAGCGACTGGAAATTACAGCTAGAATCGCCCATCAGTTGGATGAAGAAATGGGTAAAATTCGTGATGATATCCAAGAAGCTCAGGCTCTTTTTGATCCCTTGAGTAGAAAATTAAATGACGGTGTAGGAAACAGTGACGATACAGATGAAGAATACAGGTAAACGAATTGATCTGATAGCCAATAGAAAACCGCAGAGTCAAAGGGTTTTGTATGAATTGCGAGATCGTTTGAAGAGAAATCAGTTTATACTCAATGATACCAATCCGGATATTGTCATTTCCATTGGCGGGGATGGTATGCTCTTGTCGGCCTTTCATAAGTACGAAGACCAACTTGATAAGGTACGCTTTATCGGTCTTCATACAGGACATCTGGGCTTTTATACCGATTATCGTGATTTTGAGTTGGATAAGTTAATGACCAATTTGCAGCTAGATACCGGAGCAAGGGTTTCTTACCCTGTTCTAAATGTGAAGGTTTTTCTTGGAAATGGAGAGGTCAAGATTTTTCGTGCCCTCAACGAAGCCAGCATCCGCAGGTCTGATCGAACCATGGTAGCAGATATTGTCATCAATGGTGTTCCCTTTGAACGTTTTCGTGGAGACGGGCTAACAGTTTCGACACCGACTGGTAGTACTGCCTATAACAAGTCTCTTGGCGGTGCTGTTTTACACCCTACCATTGAAGCTTTGCAATTAACGGAAATTGCCAGCCTCAATAATCGTGTCTATCGAACGCTGGGCTCTTCCATTATCGTTCCTAAGAAGGATAAGATTGAACTCATTCCAACGAGAAATGATTACCATACCATTTCGGTTGACAATAGCGTTTATTCTTTCCGTAATATTGAGCGTATTGAGTATCAAATCGATCATCATAAGATTCACTTTGTCGCGACTCCTAGCCATACTAGTTTCTGGAACCGTGTTAAGGATGCCTTTATCGGCGAGGTGGACGAATGAGGTTTGAATTTATCGCAGATGAGCATGTCAAGGTTAAGACCTTCTTAAAAAAGCACGAGGTTTCTAAGGGGCTTCTGGCCAAGATTAAGTTTCGAGGTGGGGCTATTCTGGTCAATGACCAACCACAAAATGCAACCTATCTATTGAATCTTGGGGACCGCGTTACTATCGATATTCCCGCTGAGGAAGGCTTTGAAACTCTGGAAGCTATCGAGCGCCCACTGGATATTCTCTATGAGGATGACCACTTTCTAGTCTTGAATAAACCCTATGGAGTTGCCTCTATTCCTAGTGTTAACCACTCCAATACCATTGCCAATTTTATCAAGGGTTACTACGTCAAGCAAAATTACGAAAATCAGCAAGTTCACATTGTGACCAGGCTTGATAGGGATACTTCTGGCTCGATGCTCTTTGCCAAGCACGGCTATGCCCATGCACGATTGGACAAGCAGTTGCAGAAGAAGTCCATTGAAAAACGCTACTTTGCTTTGGTTAAAGGTGATGGACACTTGGAGTCAGAGGGGGAAATTATTGCCCCGATTGCGCGTGATGAAGACTCCATTATTACCAGACGGGTGGCTAAAGGTGGAAAATATGCCCATACTTCCTACAAGATTGTAGCTTCTTATGGAAATATCCACTTGGTCGACATTCGGCTGCACACTGGTCGAACCCACCAAATTCGAGTCCACTTTTCTCATATTGGTTTTCCTTTGTTGGGCGATGATTTGTACGGTGGTAGTCTGGACGACGGCATCCAACGTCAGGCCCTGCATTGCCATTACCTATCCTTTTATCATCCATTTTTAGAGCAAGATTTGCAGTTAGAAAGTCCCTTGCCGGATGATTTCAGCAACCTTATTACCCAGTTATCAACTAATACTCTATAAAAACTGTTTCAGAGTATAATTATTATCTTAAAGGAGAAAACTCATGGAAGTTTTTGAAAGTCTCAAAGCCAACCTTGTTGGTAAAAATGCTCGTATCGTTCTCCCTGAAGGGGAAGAGCCACGTATTCTTCAAGCGACTAAACGTTTGGTAAAAGAAACAGAAGTGATTCCTGTTTTGTTAGGAAATCCTGAAAAAATTAAAATTTATCTTGAAATTGAAGGGATCATGGATGGTTATGAAGTCATTGACCCTCAACATTATCCTCAATTTGAAGAAATGGTTGCTGCCTTGGTGGAGCGTCGTAAGGGCAAAATGTCTGAAGAAGATGCACGCAAGGTTTTGGTTGAAGATGTCAACTATTTTGGTGTGATGTTGGTTTACTTGGGCTTGGTTGATGGAATGGTGTCAGGTGCGATTCACTCAACTGCTTCAACAGTTCGCCCAGCCCTACAAATCATTAAAACTCGTCCAAATGTGACTCGTACTTCAGGTGCCTTCCTCATGGTTCGTGGTACGGAACGTTACCTGTTTGGAGACTGTGCCATCAACATCAATCCAGACGCGGAAGCTTTGGCTGAAATTGCCATCAACTCAGCAATCACAGCTAAGATGTTTGGTATTGAGCCTAAAATTGCTATGCTAAGTTATTCTACTAAAGGTTCAGGCTTTGGTGAAAGTGTTGATAAGGTTGTTGAAGCAACTAAAATTGCTCACGACTTGCGTCCTGACCTCGAAATCGACGGTGAGTTGCAATTTGATGCAGCCTTTGTTCCAGAAACTGCAGCTCTGAAAGCTCCTGGAAGTACGGTAGCTGGTCAAGCAAATGTCTTCATCTTCCCAGGTATCGAGGCAGGAAATATCGGCTACAAGATGGCAGAACGTCTTGGTGGCTTTGCGGCTGTAGGACCTGTTTTACAAGGTTTGAACAAGCCTGTTAACGACCTCTCTCGTGGATGTAATGCAGATGATGTTTACAAGTTAACCCTTATCACAGCAGCTCAAGCAGTTCATCAATAGTGAAAACTATAAAGCGATATACTATGCTATACTGTAGTTATGAAACTATGTACGAAAAGCACTGCCATTAACTCCTGAGAACTAAATTACTGATTGGTGTCAAAAAGGACAACTTCCAAGCGATGATATCCTGTCTATATACGACCTATAGAAATCTGTAATATACATGTCCGTAAAACGATAAATTTCCTTTTAAATGAGTATGAAAAGAGAATTTTTCATGAGAAAACGCATAATATTGAGTGCATTTGCTATTATGCGTTTTTTATAATTTTTGCACCTTTCTTAGCTTTTGTTATCGACAAGTATTGCTCTAGGTCCTTGTTTTTAGAATGGCAATTTCCCAGCGAAAGCACCCAGTTTTTTCTTGGTAGTTTCATCGATTTGTTCAAGAGCAGAGTTGATGGCTTGAACGGTCATATCAGAAAGAGTTTCAAGGTCCTCTGGGTCAACGATAGCTGGATTGAAATCAATGCTGACAACTTTCTTATCTCCAGTTAAGGTCGCTTGGACAAGGTCTTGAGCAGATTTGCCAACAAATTGCATGGCAGCAAGTTCGGCCTGGCTTTGTTCCATTTGTTTTTGAAGTTTTTGTGCTTGACGCATCATGTTTTGCATGTTCATCATAAGATTTCTAAAGTTCCTTTCATCTCAAGGGGATAATCCTTGTTGTTAACAAGTGCCTGATTTTCTCTCCTAATTGTTATTAGTAGCATAGCCATCAAGCCCAAGTCTTGATTTTATTATACCATTTTTTTAAGACATAGTCTTTTATTGGTGAGAGTTATTTATGTCAAGGAGTGATTAGAAATAAATTAAAATAATGATTTTTGTTAAGAGGGGCTCTATTCTAGTTTCATGGAAATGATTTTACTAAAGGTTTGTATGCTTTGTCTACAAACATGGTACCTCTATCTATTTTCGGATAAATAGTTGTCTATTATTATTTTTATGCTAATAGTAAAATCTAAATGGTAGCCTACGATTTTTTAGAAAGAAAATGGTACAATATTTCTAAGAGAAAATACAATGGGAGGGAAAATGAGGTTATTACCTATAAGAAAAATATCACGTCAGTCTAAAAGGTTAGCACTTTTTTTGACGTTTTGTGCTGGATATGTGGATGCTTACACTTTTATTGTTCGCGGGAATACCCTTGTAGCTGGACAAACTGGAAATGTTGTCTTTCTTTCGGTAGAGCTAATACAGAATAATGTTTCGGATGTTAGGGATAAGCTTTTAACCTTAATAGCGTTTATGCTGGGAGTTTTTTTACTAACCATTTATAGGGAAAAATTGAGAATTGTGAAAAAGCCAATTCTGTCACTGATTCCTTTGGTAATCTTATCAATAATTATTGCTTTTGTGCCACAAACTGTAGATAATATCTATCTAGTGCCGCCCTTGGCCTTCTGTATGGGACTGGTGACAACTGCCTTTGGTGAGGTTTCGGGTATTGCTTATAATAATGCCTTTATGACAGGGAATATCAAACGAACAATGCTAGCTTTTGGAAATTATTTCCGAACTAAGCACACTCCTTTTTTGCGTGAAGGGTTCATATTTGTTAGCCTGCTTAGTAGTTTTATCCTTGGCGTTGTCTTTTCAGCCTATTTGACGATTTTCTATCATGAAAAGACCATTCTTGGTGTTCCTATTATGATGAGCATTTTTTATATCAGCATGCTTTTTGCCTCGTGGCGGAAAAAAGTAAAAGAAAAAGCTTGATTTTAGGTGTTATTACTTGTAAGAAAATAGGAGATATGCTATACTTAGAGAGTTGACTATGCACAATCCTGTGCAACCGCACGAACATCGTTGCTCGATTATTCAAGTTTAAGTGGTTCGTCCCACGATGCTAGGCGAGTCTTCACAAAAAATTCGGGGAAACCCATAAAAATCATAGGAGGTGCATAATGAGCACATACGCAATTATCAAAACTGGCGGAAAACAAGTTAAAGTTGAAGTTGGTCAAGCAGTTTACGTTGAAAAATTGAACGTTGAAGCTGGTCAAGAAGTTACTTTTAACGAAGTTGTTCTTGTTGGTGGTGAAAACACTGTTGTCGGAACTCCACTTGTTGCTGGAGCTACTGTGGTTGGAACTGTTGAAAAACAAGGAAAACAAAAGAAAGTGGTTACTTACAAGTACAAACCTAAAAAAGGTAGCCACCGTAAACAAGGTCACCGTCAACCATATACTAAAGTTGTCATCAACGCAATCAACGCTTAATTTTAAGGAGAACACATGATACAAGCAGTCTTTGAGAGAGCCGAAGATGGCGAGCTGAGGAATGCGGAAATTACTGGACACGCCGAGAGTGGCGAATGCGGCTTAGATGTCGTGTGTGCATCGGTTTCTACGCTTGCCATTAACTTTATCAATTCTATTGAGAAATTTGCAGGCTATGAACCAATCCTAGAATTAAACGAAGATGAAGGTGGTTATCTGATGGTTGAAATTCCAAAAGATCTTCCTTCACACCAGAGAGAAATGACCCAGTTATTCTTTGAATCATTTTTCTTAGGTATGGCAAACTTATCGGAGAACTCGTCTGAGTTCGTCCAAACCAGAGTTATCACAGAAAACTAACACGGAGGAAAACATTATGTTAAAAATGACTCTTAACAACTTGCAACTTTTCGCCCACAAAAAAGGTGGAGGTTCTACATCAAACGGACGTGATTCACAAGCAAAACGTCTTGGAGCTAAAGCAGCTGACGGACAAACTGTAACAGGTGGATCAATCCTTTACCGTCAACGTGGTACACACATCTATCCAGGTGTAAACGTTGGTCGTGGCGGAGACGATACTTTGTTCGCTAAAGTTGAAGGCGTAGTACGCTTTGAACGTAAAGGACGCGATAAAAAACAAGTTTCTGTTTACCCAATCGCTAAATAAAAAGGTTCAGTGAACCTTTTTATCCCGAGCCTTGAACTGTAAAGGCGAGGAAGCTAGAAGTAGCATTAAATAAGGCTTTCCGAGTTTTCGGAGAGCCTGTTTTTTGTTTGGTACCCATACTTTTTAATATAGTAAAATGAAATAAGAACTGGTATCTGGTTTCAAATATTGGCTTGTCATCCCTTCACTTGTATGAATGGCTTGAGCCGTTCCTTCTGATAAGGAAAAAGATATTCTTTAGCGAGAATCCAAGATAACAGATGGAGAGAAAAATAACCCAGTCTGAAGCACATTAGATGGGAGTTGTTGGAAAGCAGTCATCTAGTTTTTCTTTGCTGCTTTGGCTTTTTCTTTGTCATCAGGGAAAGTGACTTGCTTCAAATCAGGGAGTTTAGGAAATTATTCAAACATCTTGCCCAAGTTGTCTCATTTTGTAAATTTTACAGCCATAGGTGTACCTCGATTCTAAATTCTACCTTTTCGACACCAATTAGTAATTTAAAGTTCTCAGGAGTTAGTTGCATTGCTTTTTCATACATAAGCATAGTATGACACTTTATGGTTACTGAACAAGTCTAATCACTCCTTTCAAACTTTTGAAGATGTCCTACAAGTTTTTGAGAAGAATATTGCAAAGTTCATAGTTAAGCAACGATAGAGTGAAGTGCTTTTTGAAAACAGCTACACTTCAGGTGAAAAAAACGACATTTCAGATTTTCTGTTCCAGAAATAGCTATCGCTATGATATAATTATTTTATGATTATTACTATTCCTATAAAAAACCAAAAAGATATTGGCACACCATCTGATTCAGTCGTTGTTCTCGGCTATTTTGATGGCATACATAAGGGGCATCAAGAATTATTTCGTGTTGCCAACAAGGCTGCGAGAAAGGATTTATTGCCTATCGTCGTTATGACCTTTAATGAATCTCCAAAGATCGCTTTAGAGCCTTATCATCCAGATTTGTTTTTGCATATTTTGAACCCTGCTGAACGTGAAAGAAAATTAAAGCGCGAAGGTGTAGAAGAATTATATCTCCTTGATTTTAGTAGTCAATTCGCTAGTCTCACGGCAGAAGAATTTTTTGCAACTTATATCAAGGCTATGAATGCCAAAATTATTGTTGCAGGTTTTGATTATACATTTGGTTCTGACAAAAAAACAGCAGAAGATTTAAAGGATTACTTTGATGGAGAAGTTATCATTGTTCCACCTGTAGAAGATGAGAAAGGAAAGATTAGTTCAACTCGTATCCGTCAAGCTATTTTAGATGGAAATGTGAAAGAAGCAGGAAAACTTTTGGGGGCACCGCTTCCATCAAGAGGTATGGTGGTTCATGGTAATGCTCGTGGTCGTACAATTGGTTATCCGACAGCGAATTTAGTGCTTTTAGACCGTACTTATATGCCAGCAGATGGCGTTTATGTCGTTGATGTTGAGATTCAAAGACAGAAGTATCGTGCTATGGCTAGTGTCGGGAAAAATGTGACCTTTGATGGAGAAGAAGCACGTTTTGAAGTCAATATTTTTGATTTTAATCAAGATATTTATGGGGAAACCGTCATGGTTTATTGGCTTGATCGCATTCGAGATATGACCAAATTTGACTCAGTTGACCAATTAGTGGATCAGTTAAAGACTGATGAAGAAGTAACTCGGAATTGGTCTTAAGAGCTTGAGTAAATAAAACAAAAAAGAGGTTGTCTGTAACCCAAAAGATAGATGATGTAGTCTAACTTTTGAGATCACTACACTACCTCTTTTTATTCTTTTTCAAAGGTGAATCCTTCTCCTAGGATTTCATGGGCTTCTGTAATGGTTATAAAGGCTTGAGGATCGATTCGATGAATCATTTCTTTCATTTTCACAATCTCATTTCTACCGACAATACAGTAGATGATTTTCAAATTTTCTTTACTATAGTAGCCGTGACCAGAAATAAAAGTAACACCTCTTCCGAGGTCATCATTAATTGCCTTAGCAAGTTGGTCAGGACGTTTTGTGATAATCATAAAGCCTTTGCCGGCATATCCTCCTTCACCAATCAAATCAATAACACGAGAAACAATAAAATCAAACAAAAGCGTGTAGGAAACCAATCTCAAATCCTTGAAGATTAGGAGAATCAACATGAGAATACAAAAATCTAAGATAAAGAGCAGTTTTCCTATGGATATATGAGTGTATTTGTTGAGAATACGAGCTAGAATATCAGTTCCGCCAGTTGTACCTCCAGCATTAAAAATAATTCCAAGGCCAATTCCTAATAGGATTCCCGCTATAAGGGCTGTGATTAGTAAATCACCTTGAAGATCAATATGAAGGGGAATATGCTCAAAAAAAGCTAACCAGGCGGACAAAGCTAAGGTTCCTAGTAAACTAGAATAGAGGGATTTAGCTCCAAAGATCTTCCAAGCTAGGATGAAAAGGGGAATGTTAATCAGCAGGTTCATGAGGGAAACAGGGATTTTAAAAAGATAAAAGGTGATGAGGGTAATGCCTGTCGCCCCTCCTTCAAAGAGATGATGGGGAACTACAAAATAAGTCAGTCCAAAAGCATAAATAGCAGCACCTAGTAAAATGGTAAAAATGGGGTAAATTTTTTTAATCATAGGACACCTCTTTTCTTATAAGTTGATTATATCAAATTTTACGGAAAATTTGATTGACTCCATTAGGATTTTTAATCTTTTTTTTGATATAATTAGAAGCAAGGAAACCAATCTGAATCCTAAAATAGAAAGATTGATACTATGACAAAAATTAAGATTGTAACCGATTCATCTGTTACTATTGAACCTGAACTAGTAAAGCAATTAGATATTACAATTGTTCCATTATCTGTAATGATTGATAATGTTGTTTATTCTGATGCTGATTTGAAAGAAGAAGGTAAATTTCTTCACTTGATGCAAGAAGCTAAGAATCTTCCGAAAACAAGCCAGCCGCCTGTAGGTGTCTTTGCTGAAGTGTTTGAAAACCTATGCAAGGATGGTAGCCAGATTCTTGCTATTCATATGTCCCATGCTCTTTCGGGTACTGTAGAAGCAGCGCGTCAAGGTGCTAGCCTATCTACTGCCGACGTGACTGTTGTTGATAGTTCCTTCACTGACCAAGCCCTGAAATTCCAAGTTGTTGAGGCTGCGAAGTTAGCTCAAGAAGGTAAAGATATGGAGACAATTTTATCTCATGTAGAAGAGGTTAAAAACCATACAGAGCTTTATATTGGTGTTTCAACTTTGGAAAATCTTGTCAAAGGTGGACGAATTGGCCGTGTAACTGGATTGTTGAGCTCCCTTCTCAATATCCGTGTTGTCATGCAAATGAAAGACCATGAATTGCAGCCAATGGTTAAAGGTCGTGGAGCTAAAACCTTTAAAAAATGGTTAGATGAGTTGATAACATCTCTCTCTGAACGTTCTGTAGCAGAGATTGGAATTTCATATTCTGGTAGTGATGATTGGGCAAAAGAGATGAAAGAAAGCTTACAAGCTTATGTTGAAAAGCCAATTTCTGTTTTGGAAACGGGTTCCATTATTCAAACTCACACAGGTGAGAACGCTTGGGCTATTTTGGTACGTTACCATTCCTAAAAAATAAATAAAATGGGAAGAAATAGCGTTTTTAACTTGACCTAAAAGGGATTTTAGGATATGATTATATTTGTTAATTAGAAATTATTTGGAGGAATCGTTAACATGGCAAACAAACAAGATTTGATCGCTAAAGTAGCAGAAGCTACAGAATTGACTAAGAAAGACTCAGCAGCAGCAGTTGAAGCTGTATTTGCAGCAGTAGCTGACTATCTTGCAGCTGGTGAAAAAGTTCAATTGATCGGTTTTGGTAACTTTGAAGTTCGTGAGCGTGCAGAACGTAAAGGTCGCAACCCACAAACTGGTAAAGAAATGACAATTGCAGCTTCTAAAGTTCCAGCATTCAAAGCTGGTAAAGCTCTTAAAGACGCTGTTAAATAATCAGTCTTTAAAAAGCCTATTGTATCAAGCTTTCTAGCTTGGTCGGTAGGCTTTTTAATTATGAAATCTAGTAATAAATAGAGTTAAAAAGTTGAATGTTCCGAAAATATTGTATATATAGTAGACTGAATCTAAAATAGTACGAAACAATTGCTAAAACATTTATAGAAATTAATTTTACTTTCCCAATCGATTTGTTCTCATCTTATTTCAATTTGCTATACGTACGTATATAATGAAAAGAATTAAATAATAGACTTGTGCGATAACTATTTGAAGCAAGATTAGCTGGTTAGAAAGTCCAACAAGATAGCGAAGGAATCTAACATAAATTTTACATAATTTACTTTATGTTACAAACCCTTCGCTAAAATACTTACCATTATCTTGAATGCCTTAGGGAAACATGCTATACTACTTGTATGATTATTTTACAAGCTAATAAAATTGAACGTTCTTTTGCAGGAGAGGTTCTTTTCGATAATATCAACCTGCAAGTTGATGAACGAGATCGGATTGCCCTTGTTGGGAAAAATGGTGCAGGTAAGTCTACTCTTTTGAAGATTTTAGTTGGAGAAGAGGAGCTAACTAGCGGAGAAATCAATAAGAAAAAAGATATTTCTCTGTCTTACCTAGCCCAAGATAGCCGTTTTGAGTCTGAAAATACCATCTACGATGAGATGCTTCATGTCTTTGATGACTTGCGTCGGACTGAGAAACAACTTCGTCAGATGGAGCTGGAGATGGGTGAAAAGTCTGGTGAGGACTTAAATAAGCTGATGTCAGATTACGACCGCTTATCTGAAAATTTTCACCAAGCAGGTGGCTTTACCTATGAAGCTGATATTCGAGCGATTTTGAATGGTTTCAAGTTTGACGAGTCTATGTGGCAGATGAAAATAGCTGAACTTTCAGGTGGTCAAAATACTCGTTTGGCACTTGCTAAAATGCTCCTTGAAAAGCCCAATCTTTTGGTATTGGACGAACCAACCAACCACTTGGATATTGAAACCATTGCCTGGCTAGAGAATTACTTGGTAAACTATAGCGGTGCCCTCATTATTGTCAGCCACGACCGTTATTTCTTAGACAAGGTTGCGACAATTACGCTAGATTTGACCAAGCATTCCTTGGATCGCTATGTGGGGAATTACTCTCGTTTTGTTGAGTTGAAGGAGCAAAAACTAGCTACTGAGGCAAAAAACTATGAAAAGCAACAGAAGGAAATTGCTGCTCTGGAAGATTTTGTCAATCGCAATTTAGTCCGTGCTTCGACGACCAAACGTGCCCAATCTCGCCGAAAACAACTGGAAAAAATGGAACGTTTGGACAAGCCTGAAGCGGGTAAGAAATCAGCCAATATGACCTTCCAGTCTGAAAAAACGTCGGGCAATGTTGTTTTGACTGTTGAAAATGCGGCTATTGGCTATGATGGGGAAGTCCTGTCACAACCGATTAACCTAGACCTTCGTAAGATGAATGCTGTTGCCATCGTTGGTCCCAATGGTATTGGCAAGTCAACCTTTATCAAATCTATCGTGGATCAGATTCCGTTTATCAAAGGTGAAAAGCGCTTTGGCGCTAATGTTGAGGTGGGTTACTATGATCAGACCCAAAGCAAGCTAACACCAAGTAATACGGTGCTGGATGAACTCTGGAATGATTTTAAACTGACACCGGAAGTTGAAATCCGTAACCGTCTAGGTGCCTTCCTTTTCTCAGGAGAGGATGTTAAAAAATCAGTCGGCATGCTGTCTGGTGGCGAGAAAGCTCGTTTGCTTTTGGCTAAACTGTCTATGGAAAATAACAACTTCTTGATTCTGGACGAGCCGACCAACCACTTGGATATTGATAGTAAGGAAGTGCTAGAAAATGCCTTGATTGACTTCGATGGAACTCTTCTATTTGTCAGCCACGACCGTTACTTTATCAATCGAGTGGCAACTCATGTACTGGAATTGTCAGAGAATGGCTCGACTCTTTACCTGGGAGATTACGACTACTATGTCGAGAAGAAATTAGAAGTAGAAATGATTCAAACTGAGGAAGCTTCAACCAGCAATCAAGCAACAGAAGCAAGCCCAGTTAATGACTATCAAGCTCAGAAAGAAAGTCAAAAAGAAGTTCGTAAACTCATGCGACAAATCGAAAGTCTAGAAGCTGAAATTGAAGAGCTAGAAAGTCAAAGTCAAGCGATTTCTGAACAAATGTTGGAAACAAACGATGCCGACAAACTGATGGAATTGCAGGCTGAGCTGGACAAAATCAGCCATCGTCAGGAAGAAGCTATGCTTGAGTGGGAAGAATTATCAGAGCAGGTGTAAAGATGGAACATCTTGGAAAAGTATTTCGTGAATTTCGGACAAGTGGAAATTATTCTTTAAAGGAGGCGGCAGGGGAGTCTTGCTCTACCTCTCAGTTATCTCGCTTTGAGCTTGGGGAGTCTGACCTAGCAGTCTCACGTTTCTTTGAGATTTTGGATAACATTCATGTAACAATCGAAAATTTCATGGACAAGGCTAGGGATTTTCAAAATCATGAACATGTTGCTATGATGGCACAGATTATCCCACTTTACTACTCAAATGATATTGCAGGTTTTCAAAAGCTTCAAGAAGAACAACTTGAAAAGGCTAAGAGTTCGACGACTCCCCTTTATTTTGAGCTGAACTGGATTTTGTTACAGGGTCTGATTTGTCAAAGAGATTCGAGTTATGATATGAAGCAGGATGATTTGGATAAGGTAGCAGATTATCTCTTCAAAACAGAAGAATGGACTATGTATGAGTTGATTCTTTTCGGTAACCTCTATAGTTTCTACGATGTGGACTATGTCACTCGGATTGGTAGAGAAGTTATGGAGAGGGAGGAATTTTACCAAGAGATTGGTCGCCATAAGAGATTAGTGTTGATTTTAGCCCTTAATTGTTACCAGCATTGTTTAGAGCATCTTTCTTTTGATAACGCTAGCTATTTTGAGGCTTATACAGAGAAGATTATTGGTAAAGGTATTAAGCTTTATGAGCGTAATATTTTCCATTATTTAAAAGGTTTTGCCTTATATCAAAAAGGAAAGTGTAAAGAAGGTTATAAGCAGATGCAAGAGGCCATGCATATTTTTGACGTGCTAGGTCTTCCAGAGCAAGTAGCCTACTATCAAGAACACTACGAAAAATTTGTCAAAGATTAATTTTCCCAAATAAGGGAAAAAATAAAAAGCTCCTTTCGGTTTTGATACAATAGTTTCAAAATTTGAGAGGAGTTTTTATATGAATCGCTATGCCGTACAGTTGATTAGTCGTGGAGCTGTTAACAAGATAGGGAATATGCTCTATGATTATGGAAATAGTGTCTGGTTGGCTTCCATGGGAACTATCGGACAGACAGTTTTAGGAATGTATCAGATTTCTGAACTCGTCACATCTATTCTCGTCAATCCCTTTGGTGGAGTTATTTCAGACCGTTTTTCTCGTCGTAGGATTTTAATGGTGACAGACCTTGTTTGTGGGATTCTTTGTCTGGCTATTTCTTTCATAAGGAATGACAGCTGGATGATTGGCGCTTTGATTGTTGCCAACATTGTGCAGGCTATTGCTTTCGCATTTTCTCGTACAGCCAATAAAGCTATCATAACTGAAGTGGTGGAGAAAGATGAGATTGTGATCTATAACTCTCGCTTAGAGCTGGTTTTGCAGGTTGTAGGTGTTAGCTCTCCTGTTCTTTCCTTCCTTGTTTTACAGTTTGCAAGTCTCCATATGACGCTACTGCTAGACTCGCTGACTTTTTTCATTGCTTTTGTTCTAGTGGCTTTCCTTCCGAAAGAGGAAGCAAAAGTTCAAGAGAAAAAGGCTTTTACTGGGAGAGATATTTTTGTAGATATCAAGGATGGGTTACACTATATCTGGCATCAGCAAGAAATTTTTTTCCTTTTGCTGGTAGCTTCCAGCGTCAATTTCTTTTTTGCAGCTTTTGAATTTCTCCTCCCCTTTTCGAATCAGCTTTACGGGTCAGAAGGAGCCTATGCAAGTATTTTAACTATGGGGGCTATTGGTTCCATCATTGGGGCTCTTCTAGCTAGTAAAATTAAAGCTAATGTTTATAATCTTTTGATTTTACTGGCTTTGACAGGTGTCGGAGTTTTTATGATGGGATTACCACTGCCAACTTTTCTTTCCTTTTCTGGAAATTTAGTTTGTGAATTGTTTATGACGATTTTTAATATTCACTTTTTTACTCAAGTACAAACCAAGGTTGAGAGCGAATTTCTTGGGAGAGTACTAAGTACGATTTTTACCTTAGCTATTCTATTTATGCCTATTGCAAAAGGATTTATGACAGTCTTGCCAAGTGTACATCTCTCTTCTTTCCTGATAATTGGAAGTGGTGTTATCATCTTGTCTTGTATATCGTTTATTTATGTTCGAACTCATTTTGAAAAATTGATATAAGGCTGCTTGAGTTTCAAAAATAATTTCAAACTAAGTATTTTTTCCGCCCTTCTCGTTTGTGAGGAGGGCTTAGTTTATGGTAAAATGGTCTTATGAATAAAAGAATGAATGAGTTAGTCGCCTTGCTCAATCGCTATGCGACTGAGTACTATACCAGCGATAATCCATCGGTTTCAGACAGTGAGTATGACCGTCTTTACCGAGAGTTGGTTGAGTTAGAAACTGCCTATCCAGATCAAGTATTAGCAGACAGTCCGACCCATCGTGTTGGTGGTAAGGTTTTAGATGGTTTTGAAAAATACAGTCATCAGTATCCTCTTTATAGTTTGCAGGATGCTTTTTCACGTGAGGAGCTTGAAGCTTTTGATGCGCGTGTTCGTAAGGAAGTGGCTCATCCAACCTATATTTGTGAGCTGAAAATCGATGGCTTATCTATCTCGCTGACGTATGAAAAGGGGATTTTAGTTGCAGGTGCAACACGTGGAGACGGTTCTGTTGGGGAGAACATCACAGAAAATCTTAAGCGTGTTAAAGACATTCCTTTAACTTTGCCAGAAGAACTAGATATCACAGTTCGTGGGGAATGTTATATGCCACGCGCTTCTTTTGACCAGGTTAATCAAGCTCGCCAAGAAAATGGAGAGCCTGAATTTGCCAATCCCCGTAATGCGGCGGCAGGCACACTACGTCAGCTGGATACAGCAGTAGTTGCCAAGCGCAATCTTGCAACGTTTCTCTATCAAGAAGCCAGCCCGTCAACTCGTGACAGCCAAGAAAAGGTTTTGAAGCACCTAGAACAACTTGGTTTTGTAGTCAATTCTAAACGAATTCTGGCTGAAAGCATGGATGAGATTTGGAATTTTATCCAAGAAGTAGGAGAGGAACGGGAAAATCTGCCTTATGATATTGATGGAGTTGTAATCAAGGTCAATGACCTAGCAAGCCAAGAAGAACTCGGTTTTACCGTCAAGGCTCCAAAGTGGGCAGTAGCCTACAAGTTTCCTGCTGAAGAAAAAGAAGCTCAACTCTTATCAGTTGATTGGACAGTTGGTCGTACCGGTGTTGTAACCCCAACTGCAAATCTAACACCAGTACAACTAGCTGGTACAACTGTTAGCCGTGCAACTCTGCACAATGTGGATTATATTGCTGAAAAAGATATCTGTAAAGATGACACGGTCATAGTTTATAAGGCTGGTGACATCATCCCTGCTGTTTTACGCGTGGTAGAGTCCAAACGGGTTTCTGAAGAAAAACTAGATATCCCTTCAAACTGCCCAAGTTGTGATTCTGACTTGTTGCACTTTGAAGATGAAGTGGCCCTGCGTTGTATCAATCCGCGTTGTCCTGCTCAAATCATGGAAGGTTTGATCCACTTTGCCTCTCGAGATGCCATGAATATTACAGGGCTTGGTCCATCTATTGTTGAGAAACTCTTTGCTGCAGACCTAGTCAAGGATGTGGCAGATATTTACCGTTTGAAAGAAGAAGATTTCCTCCTTTTAGAGGGGGTTAAGGAAAAGTCTGCTTCTAAACTGTATCAAGCCATTCAAGCATCTAAGGAAAACTCTGCTGAAAAACTCTTGTTTGGTTTGGGAATTCGCCATGTCGGCAGTAAGGCCAGTCAGCTTTTACTTCAACATTTTCTCTCGATTGAAAATCTGGCTCAGGCAGATCCAGAGGAAGTGGCTAGTATTGAAAGTCTGGGTGGTGTGATTGCCAAGAGTCTTCAGACTTACTTTGCGACAGAAGGCTCTGAAATTCTCCTCAGAGAATTAAAAGAAGCTGGGGTCAATCTGGACTATAAAGGTCAGACAGTAGTAGCGGATGCGACCTTGTCAGGTTTGACCGTGGTATTGACAGGAAAATTGGAACGGCTCAAGCGCTCAGAAGCTAAAAGCAAACTCGAAAGTCTGGGTGCCAAGGTAACAGGCAGTGTTTCTAAAAAGACAGACCTTGTTGTTGCAGGAGCAGACGCTGGAAGTAAACTTCAAAAAGCACAAGAATTTGGCATCGAAGTTCGAGATGAAGCTTGGCTAGAAAGTTTGTAACAATGACAGAAGAAAGAAAACGTGCGCGTTTAATTTATAACCCAACCTCAGGGCAGGAAATTATCAAGAAAAATATAGCAGAAGTGCTGGATGTTTTGGAAAATATTGGCTATGAAACCAGTGCCTTTCAAACGACTACAGAACCTCTTTCGGCACAAAAAGAAGCTGAGAGAGCAGCCAAAGCTGGTTTTGATTTGATTATTGCTGCAGGTGGTGATGGAACAATTAATGAGGTAGTCAATGGGGTTGCCTCGCTCGATAAGAGACCTCGGCTTGCTATCATCCCAACAGGTACGACTAATGATTATGCGCGTGCCCTAAAAATTCCAATGGGTGATCCTGTTGCGGCTGCTCAGATTATTGCTAAAAATGAGACCATTCATATGGATATTGGACGAGCTTTTGGCGACAAATATTTTATTAATATTGCCGCTGCTGGAACCTTAACCGAATTGACTTACAGTGTTCCAAGTGAAGTCAAGACGCGTCTTGGTTATTTTGCCTATGTTGCTAAAGGCATTGAAATGTTTCCTAAGACCAAGGTTCGTCCAGTGAGAATCACACACGATCAGGGGGTCTTTGAAGGAGAGGTGTCCTTGATTTTTGTTGCCTTGACCAATTCCATTGGAGGTTTTGAGCAGTTAGCGCCTGATACCAAGTTAGACGATGGTAATTTTACTCTGATTTTGGTCAAGACAGACAAGCTATTTGATATGTTGGGCTTATTGATACAGGCCATTAATGGTGGTCAGCATGTCTCAGACGTCAATATCGAATACCTTAAAACTAGCAAACTACGTTTAGAAGTTTTAGATGACCAAGAACCATTTATGCTGAACCTAGATGGGGAATATGGAGGAGATACCCCAGTTGAACTTCAAGTCTGCCATCATCACATCGAATTTTTTGTCAATCGAGACGAGATTAGTCAAGAATTTATTAGTGAAATAGAAACGAATTAAAAAGTAAAAAGGAAAAATAAAAATGTATAACTACCCTATGCGCATTCATTACCATCGCAAGAATGGTGAATACGACACTTGCTCTTTTGTAAAGAGTAAGGATCAACGAATTGATTTACTAACTTACCAAGAAGATTATTTTGGAGCCTTATTTAGCTTTGAACACCCAAGTGCTCATCCCTTAGAAAGCTTGAATTTTGTGGTTCACACAGGCCAAACTAGTAAAGAATATGCTATCCGTTTTAATCACTATCCCCTCTTAACAGAGGTCTGGATTTTGGAAGGCGATGATAGAATTTATTATTCTGAAAATCCTGCAATTGCAAGTCCTTTCTATAAAAATCAAAATCCTTTTGCTTTTGACAAGGCTATCAATAGCGCTAGTTTCGACCACCACTGGGGCTACCAAGGGGAATTGGGTTGCCGTGTAGAGGACAATCAGGCTCGTTTTGCTCTCTGGGCTCCAACAGCGACAGAAGTGCAGGTTGTCGTTTATGAATCAGCTGCTAATGATGCTCCTGTTTGGAAGACCTTTGAGATGGAGAGAGGCAATAGCTACTCTTATAATCACAAGGACAATACAATCGGTGTCTGGAGTTTGGATGTTGAGGAAGATTTGACTGGTAAGGCTTATCAGTATCAAGTCCAATTCCCTCACCACCAAACAGTGACACGCGATCCCTATACCATCGCGACCAGTCCTGATGGCAAACGTTCAGCTATCCTGAGCCATGAAGAAAAGCAAGTTGCAAACTTCGAGGTCAAGCACGGTTCAGAGGCTACTTGGCGCTTGGCAAATCCATGTAAGGCAGTTATTTGTGAAATGCACATTCGTGATTTGACCAAATCACCGACCTCAGGTGTGGATGAACATCTTCGAGGAACTTTCTTAGGTGCTGCACAGACTGGAACAGTTAACCAGTACGGCCAAGCAACTGCTTTTGATTACATCAAGAAGCTGGGCTACAATTATGTTCAGTTGCAACCAATTGCAGACCGTCACAAAGAATACGATGAGGATGGGAATGTAACCTACAACTGGGGTTATGACCCACAAAACTATAACGCGCCAGAAACTAGTTTTTCAACTAATCCAGACGACCCAGCTCAGGTTATTCGTGATTTGAAGACCATGGTTCAAGCTTACCACGATGCGGGTATTGGTGTTATTATGGATGTGGTCTATAACCATACCTTCTCAGTTGTTGATGCACCTTTCCAAACAACTGTCCCTGATTACTATTATCGTATGAATCCAGACGGTACCTTCCAGAATGGAACAGGCGTTGGAAATGAAACAGCCAGTGAACACGAAATGTTCCGCAAGTATATGATTGATTCTCTTCTATACTGGGTTCAGGAATACAATATTGACGGCTTCCGTTTTGACTTAATGGGGATTCATGATGTCAAGACTATGCAGATGATTCGTCAAAGCTTAGATGAAATCGACCCTAACATTATCCTCTATGGAGAAGGATGGGATATGGGAACAGGTCTTGCCCCTTATGATAAGGCCAAGAAGGACAATGCCTACCAGATGCCAAATATTGGTTTCTTTAATGACAATCAGCGCGATGCTGTCAAAGGGGGAGAAGTTTATGGTGCTATCAAGTCAGGTTTTGTCAGTGGTGCTGCGACAGAGCCAATTCTTGCTAAAGCAATCCTAGGAAGTCGTGAATTAGGAAGCTATACACATCCAAATCAGGTGCTTAACTATGTAGAAGCCCATGACAATTACAATCTTCACGATTTATTGGCAACCCTTCATCCAGACCAAAGTTCAGAGCAAATCATGCGCAAGGTCGAGACAGCCACAGCCATGAATCTGCTCATGCAGGGGATGGCCTTTATGGAAATCGGTCAAGAATTTGGTCGTACCAAACTGGTTGCGACTGGTGAAAATGGTGAGTTGACCCATGATGATAGAGAGCGTGCGATGAATAGCTATAATGCTCCTGACAGTGTGAACCAAGTGAACTGGAACTTGATTAATGAGCGTCAAGACAGTATTGAGTTTATCCGTCAAGTCATCCGATTGAAGACAAAAACTGGTGCCTTTTCTTACTCTAGCTATGATGAAATTTACCATCATGTCTTTGTGCATTCTGCAATTGAACATAGCGGCTGCCTTATCTATGAAGTTCATGGGAAAGAACACCTCTTGGTGGTTGTGAATGCTAAATCAGAACCCTATCCATTTGAAAATGCAGGAAATTTAGCTATGTTGGTAACCAACAGTCGCTCAAAAGAAGACAATGTGTTAGATGATATTAGTCTAGCTGTCTTGAGTGTTTTATAAAGACCATCTATCTCGCTATTCTAACAGATCATTGGAAGTGAACGAATAGAAAGAACTTAGTTGATAACTCACTCGTATAGAAAATTTGATATATATTTTCATCAAACGTGTAAAATCAGGAAATTGTTTTCCTGGTTTTATTTTTTTGCTATAAAATAATAATAATCATAGAAAAAATACGAACTTTTTGGTATTGTAGTAGAAAAAGAAATGCATTTTCGCAATTTTTTTGAAAAAATATTAATTTACAATTGAACAACTAAGTTAACTTTTTGTAGATTTTCAAAATAATTTTAAAGAAGTATAGTAATTTACTTGAATCTTCTCTAAAAAAGTAGTATAATAAAAACATAGAAAACGCTTACAGCAGAAAGGGAGTATATGGATAGAAGAGAAGCATTGCGCACCTTTATGACAGGTGAGAATTTTCACCTCCAGCATTATCTGGGAGCGCATAGGGAAGAAAAAGATGGTGAGTCTGGCTATACTTTCCGAGTTTGGGCACCCAATGCTCAGGCAGTTCACTTGGTAGGGGATTTTACCAATTGGGTAGAAAATCAGATTCCAATGGTAAGAAATGACTTTGGGGTCTGGGAAGTCTTTACCAATATGGCTCAAGAAGGGCATATTTACAAATATCATGTCACACGTCAAAATGGTCATCAACTGATGAAGATTGACCCTTTTGCTGTCAGGTATGAGGATCGTCCAGGAACAGGGGCAATCTTAACAGAGCTTCCTGAGAAGAAATGGAAGGATGGACTTTGGCTGGCACGAAGAAAACGTTGGGGCTTTGAAGAGCGTCCTGTCAATATCTATGAAGTTCACGCTGGATCATGGAAAAGAAATTCTGATGGCAGTCCTTATAGTTTTGCCCAGCTCAAGGATGAACTCATTCCTTATCTCGTTGAAATGAACTATACTCATATTGAGTTTATGCCCTTGATGTCCCATCCTTTGGGCTTGAGTTGGGGGTATCAGCTTATGGGTTACTTCGCTTTAGAGCATGCTTATGGCCGACCAGAGGAGTTTCAAGATTTTGTCGAGGAGTGTCATACCCATAATATTGGAGTTATTGTGGACTGGGTACCAGGTCACTTTACCATCAACGATGATGCCTTAGCCTATTATGATGGGACACCGACTTTTGAATACCAAGACCATAATAAGGCTCATAACTATGGTTGGGGAGCACTCAATTTCGACCTTGGGAAGAATGAAGTCCAGTCCTTCTTGATTTCTAGCATTAAGTTTTGGATTGACTTTTACCATTTGGACGGTATTCGCGTGGATGCGGTTAGCAACATGCTCTATCTAGATTACGATGATGCCCCATGGACACCGAATAAAGATGGCGGTAATCTCAACTATGAAGGATATTATTTCCTTCAACGCTTGAATGATGTCATTAAACTAGCTCATCCAGATGTGATGATGATAGCTGAGGAAAGTTCATCAGCTACTCAGATTACTGATACAAAGGATTCAGATGGTCTTGGCTTTGACTACAAATGGAATATGGGCTGGATGAATGATATTCTCCGTTTCTATGAAGAAGATCCGATTTATCGTACATACGACTTTAACCTAGTGACTTTCAGCTTTATGTATGTCTTCAAGGAGAATTATCTCCTACCATTCTCACACGATGAAGTTGTTCATGGCAAGAAGAGTATGATGCATAAGATGTGGGGAGATCGTTACAATCAATTTGCAGGTTTGCGCAATCTCTACACTTACCAAATTTGTCACCCTGGTAAGAAATTGCTCTTCATGGGTAGCGAATATGGTCAATTCCTAGAATGGAAATCTGAAGAACAGTTGGAATGGTCTAACCTAGAAGACCCAATGAATGCTAAGATGAAGTATTTCACTTCTCAGCTAAACCAGTTTTACAAAGACAACCGCTGTTTGTGGGAAATTGATACCAGCTATGATGGTATTGAAATCATTGATGCGGATAATCGAGACCAGAGTGTTCTTTCCTTCATCCGTAAGGGTAAGAAGGGCGACATGCTAGTCTGCGTCTTTAATATGGCACCTGTTGAACGAAAAGATTTTACAATCGGTCTGCCTGTTGCAGGGATTTATGAAGAAGTCTGGAATACTGAGTTAGAAGAGTGGGGAGGCGTTTGGAAAGAACATAATCAAACTGTTCAAACGCAAGAAGGACTATGGAAAGATTATGAGCAGACCTTAACCTTTACCCTACCGGCTATGGGGGCTAGTGTCTGGAAAATCAAACGTCGCTTGAAATCTGCAAAAACCGTCACAAGTAAAAACCAAAAAGGAGTAGAAAATGAAGAATGAAATGTTAGCTTTGATTCTTGCTGGTGGGCAAGGAACTCGTCTCGGTAAACTCACTCAAAGCATCGCAAAACCAGCTGTGCAATTTGGTGGGCGCTACCGTATCATTGACTTTGCCCTTTCAAACTGTGCCAACTCAGGGATTCACAATGTTGGAGTCATTACACAGTACCAGCCACTTGCTCTCAACAATCATATTGGGAATGGTTCAAGCTGGGGACTAGATGGTATTAATTCTGGTGTTTCTATTCTCCAACCTTATTCTGCCAGTGAAGGAAATCGTTGGTTTGAGGGGACTAGTCACGCTATTTACCAAAATATCGACTATATCGACAGTGTCAATCCTGAGTATGTCTTGATTTTGTCTGGGGATCACATCTACAAAATGGACTATGATGATATGCTCCAGTCTCATAAGGATAATAATGCCAGCTTGACAGTAGCAGTTTTAGACGTCCCTCTTAAAGAAGCAAGCCGTTTTGGTATCATGAATACTGATGCCAACAATCGTATTGTTGAATTTGAAGAAAAACCAGCTCAACCTAAATCTACAAAAGCTTCTATGGGAATCTACATTTTTGATTGGCAACGCCTTCGTAATATGTTAGTCGCTGCTGAAAAGAGCAATGTAGATATGTCAGACTTTGGTAAAAATGTCATTCCAAATTACCTTGAGTCAGGTGAAAGTGTTTATGCTTACGAATTTAGTGGTTATTGGAAAGACGTCGGTACGATTGAGTCACTTTGGGAAGCGAACATGGAGTACATTTCTCCAGAAAATGCCTTGGATAGCCGTAACCGTCAATGGAAGATTTACTCAAGAAACTTAATTTCACCACCAAACTTCCTTGGGGCAAATGCTGATGTGGAAGACTCATTAGTTGTAGACGGATGTTTCGTTGATGGAACTGTTAAACATTCTATCCTTTCAACAGGCGCGCAAGTTCGCGAAGGGGCAGAAGTTGTTGATTCAGTTATCATGAGTGGAGCTATCATTGGTCAAGGAGCTAAGATTAAACGTGCCATTATTGGTGAAGGTGCGATTATTTCTGACGGTGTCGAAATTGATGGAACAGAAGAAGTACAAGTTGTAGGATATGATGAAGTAGTGGGGGTAGCAACAGATGAAGATTGATAAATATTCTGCCATTTTAGGAAACACAGTTGGTTTTCACGATATGGCGACATTGACAGACCACCGTCCAGTAGCTAGTTTGCCATTTGGTGGGAAATATCGCTTGATTGACTTCCCACTTTCAAGCCTTGCTAATGCAGGTGTTCGTAGTGTCTTTGGTATTTTCCAGCAGGATAATATCAGCTCAGTCTTTGACCATATCCGTTCAGGACGCGAGTGGGGCTTATCAACCCTTCTCAGTCACTATTATCTAGGTATTTACAATACTCGTGTGGAGAGTAGCACAGTAGGAAAAGAATACTACCAACAGCTTCTTACTTATTTAAAACGCTCTGGATCAAACCAAACGGTTGCCCTCAACTGCGATGTCTTGATTAACATTGATTTGAACCAAGTTTTCCATCTACATAGTACAACAAAAGGGCCTATCACTGTAGTTTATAAAAAACTAGCTAAGAAAGATATTTCAGAAGTAAATGCAATCTTAGAAGTGGATGAAACAGACCATGTTCTTTCTCATAAACTCTTTGATAGCAAGTCAACAGCTGAAACGTTCAATATGTCTACAGATATCTTTGTCGTTGATACACCGTGGTTGATTGAACGCTTGGAAGAAGAAGCTAAAAAAGAACATCCAGAGAAATTGCGTTATGTTTTACGTGATTTGGCTGCAAAAGAGGGAGCTTTCGCCTACGAGTACACAGGCTACCTAGCCAATATTCACTCTGTAGAGTCTTATTACCAAGCTAATAAAGATATGCTTGAATCACAGAAATTCTATTCTCTCTTCTCACCAAACCAAAAGATTTATACAAAGGTTAAGAACGAAGAACCAACTTACTATGCTAATACATCTAAGGTAAGTACTTCTCAGTTTGCGTCTGGTAGTATCATTGAAGGTCAAGTGGCTAATTCTGTTCTATCACGTAATATTCATATCCATAAGGATAGCCTGGTTAAAGATAGCCTACTCTTCCCTCGTGTTGTGATTGGAGAAGGAGCTCAGGTAGAATATGCTATCTTGGACAAGGGTGTTGAAGTTGAGCCTGGTGTTGTGATTCGAGGAACTGCAGAACATCCAGTTGTCGTTAAGAAAGGTAGCAAAGTAACAGAGGATATTCATTCATGAAAATTTTATTTGTAGCAGCAGAGGGTGCACCCTTTTCAAAAACAGGTGGTTTGGGAGACGTCATTGGCGCTCTTCCTAAATCACTTGTAAAAGCGGGACATGAAGTTGCAGTGATTTTACCCTACTATGACATGGTAGAGGCTAAATTTGGAAATCAGATTGAAGATGTTCTTCATTTTGAGGTGAGCGTCGGTTGGCGCAGACAGTATTGTGGAATTAAGAAAACAGTATTAAATGGTGTAACCTTCTACTTTGTTGACAGCCAATATTATTTCTTCCGTGGTCATGTTTACGGTGATTTTGACGACGGAGAGCGCTTTGCCTTTTTCCAACTTGCTGCCATTGAGGCTATGGAAAGGATTGACTTTATTCCTGACCTTCTCCATGTTCATGATTACCATACAGCCATGATTCCTTTCTTGTTAAAGGAAAAATACCGTTGGATTCAAGCCTATCAAGGAATAAAAACTGTTTTAACCATTCATAATTTGGAATTCCAAGGACAATTTTCAGAAGGAATGTTATGGGACTTGTTTGGAGTTGGCTTTGAACGTTATGCTGATGGTACCCTTCGCTGGAACAACTGTCTGAACTGGATGAAGGCAGGTATTCTCTATGCGGATCGTGTTTCAACCGTCTCACCTAGTTATGCTCAGGAAATTATGACCAGTAAATTCGGATGTAACTTGGATCAGATTCTTAGAATGGAGTCTGGTAAAGTATCTGGTATCGTGAATGGGATTGATGCTGATTTTTATAATCCTCAGACGGATGCTCTTTTAGACTATCATTTCAATCAGGAAGATTTGTCTGGGAAAGCCAAAAACAAGGCAAAATTGCAAGAAAGAGTTGGCTTGCCAGTTAGAGCTGACGTTCCACTGGTGGGAATTGTTTCTCGTTTGACACGTCAAAAAGGTTTTGATGTGGTGGTCGAAAGTCTTCACCATATCTTGCAAAATGATGTTCAGATTGTTCTTTTGGGAACTGGAGATCCAGGCTTTGAAGGAGCTTTCTCATGGTTTGCTCAGATATACCCAGACAAGCTATCAGCAAATATCACTTTTGATGTCAAACTTGCTCAAGAAATCTACGCTGCTTGTGACCTCTTCCTCATGCCAAGTCGTTTTGAACCATGTGGCTTGTCTCAAATGATGGCTATGCGTTACGGAACCTTGCCATTGGTCCATGAAGTTGGAGGCTTGCGAGATACCGTTAAAGCATTTAATCCAATCGAAGGAAGCGGTACTGGCTTTAGCTTTGACAATCTATCTCCTTACTGGTTAAATTGGACTTTCCAAACAGCATTGGACTTGTATAGAAACCATCCAGACATTTGGAGAAACCTACAAAAACAAGCTATGGAGAGTGACTTCTCATGGGATACAGCCTGCAAGTCATACCTTGACTTGTACCATAGTTTAGTTAATTAATAGATAAAATCGTATGATGACTTCATACGATTTTTAGGCTATTTAGAGAGGAGAACTGATGTCTCAAGTAAAAGGCTTGTGTGTTTTGGATGTAGATGGAACCTTAATCCTAGAAGAAGTGATTAATCTTTTAGGGAGAGAGGCAGGTCATGAGGCGGAAATTTCGCAGATTACAAGTCGGGCAATGCGAGGAGAGTTGGTCTTTGAAAGCAGTTTAAGAAAAAGAGTGTCCTTGTTGGAAGGTCTTCCTATTTTGGTCTTTGATAACGTCTTCAACTCAATTCATCTATCGCTAAATGCCCAGGAATTCATTTCCATTCTCCAAAAGAATGGCATCCTAGTTGGTCTGGTGTCCGGTGGATTTACACCAATAGTTGAGAGATTATCAAAATCTCTAGGGATTGCCTATTTCTCTGCAAACCAAGTTGAAGTCAAAGACGGTCATCTAACAGGGAAATTAGTTGGACAAATTATCAGTCCCCAGATTAAAAAAGAGACTCTGGAACAATGGAGAGAGGAACTAAAACTTTCTAAAGAAAGAACGATTGCAATCGGTGACGGGGCCAATGATTTATTGATGTTGAGATCAGCAGGACTGGGAATCGCTTTTTGTGCCAAAGAAGTACTCAAAAAAGAAATACCACATCATGTTGACAAGAGGGATTTTTTAGAAGTTCTCCCTTTGATTGACTGTTTAGAATGAGGGAAAATATGAAGATTGTAATTGCACCGGATTCGTTTAAGGAAAGCTTGACAGCTCAACAGGTAGCTGAAGCAATAAAAAGAGGCTTCCAGTAATCGATAGCAGATGTAGAATGTCTCCTCTGCCCTGTTGGTGATGGGGGAGAAGGTACTGTAGATGCTATCCGACATTCTCTTGACCTAAAAGAAAAATGGATCCAAGTGACAGACCCTTTTGGACAAAAAGAAGCCATGCGCTATTTTCAAAAAAGTCAACTGGCACTATTTGAAGTAGCTGACTTGGTTAGTCTTGGAAAAATTCCGCTAGAGAAACGAAATCCACTTCAAATCCAAACTTGTGGTATCGGAGAGTTGATTCTCCATCTCATTTCTAAAGGGATTAAAGATATTTATATCGGTGTTGGTGGCACGGCCAGTAATGATGGAGGACTGGGGATTGCTGCTGGTTTAGGTTATCAATTTTATGATAGGGACGGAAATGTCTTGCCTGCTTCCGGTCAATCCTTATTAAACTTAGCTTCTGTTTCAACAGAAAATCGCTATAAAATTCCTGAAGGTGTTCAAATTCATATTTTATCAGATGTCGTGAGTCCCTTATGTGGTCATCAAGGTGCGACTTACACTTTTGGCAAGCAAAAAGGCCTAAATCTTACTATGTTTCCAGTCCTAGATCAAGCAATCCAAGACTTTTATGAAAAAGTCTCACCTGCAATATTGGAAATTAAAGGAGCAGGAGCTGGTGGAGGCATTGCTGGCGGTTTGTGTGCCTTTGCTCAGGCAAATATCGTGTCTGGAATTGATACCTGCTTGAACTTAATCAACTTTGATAAGAAAGTTTCAGATGCTGACTTGGTTGTTGTTGGAGAAGGAAGACTTGACAGTCAAAGCTTTGCTGGGAAAGCGCCTATAGGTGTTGCAAAAAGAACCCCTGTTGGAGTTCCTGTTATTGCTATTTGCGGTAGTCTTGCTGAAGATTTACCTCCCCTACCATTTGAAAATATCCAAGCTGTCTTTTCTATTTTGGAGAAAAGTGAACCTTTAGAAGATAGTTTGAAAAATGCCAGTCTCTATCTGGAGCACACGGCTGCCAATATTGGGCACTTATTAACTATGCGCAATATTTAGCCAAACCATTTTTTCCATAAGGATGTTTTGGATGGTTCTTCCTTTTTAACTTCCCAAAGTTTTGGAAAAGCAAGTCGAAGATCCTTTTCTTCTACTTGAACGGGTGCATTGCTATGGATAACCAGACCGAAGGGAGAAGTAATATGCTCTTCAGATACTATGGTAGCTTGACTATCAGTTTCTTTTGCTTCTTTTAAGTAGAAAACTTGCTTGTCAAATTCGATAGTTGGTGAAATCTTCACAAATAGTGGCTCTGCTTTTTCCTGAAGGTTTTCTAAAATAGATAAAAATCCTTTTTCTAACTGAGGGCTATTTGCTGTATCAATATCTGCATATCCAAGAACTCTTTCCTCAAAAGTACCAAGATAGCGTCTTTGCTCATCCGGATTTAATTTTGCTCCACCATGAGCTTGTTCAAGTAATTGTTTTGATAAATCTGTCATGAAAACAGTATATCATAAAAGTTAGAATAAAACAGACAAAAGAAAGCGATTACTTTATAAAGTTAAGGAAAAGTTGCACAAAGATAACGTTTTTTCTTGAAAAAGGAGGGGTTTTAAGGTATTATAGAGGTGTAAAAAATTTAACTCATAAGGAGAGTAAAAAATGTCAATTATTACTGATGTTTACGCTCGCGAAGTCCTAGACTCACGCGGTAACCCAACACTTGAAGTAGAAGTTTACACTGAATCAGGTGCTTTCGGACGTGGTATGGTTCCATCAGGAGCTTCTACTGGTGAACACGAAGCAGTTGAACTTCGCGACGGTGACAAATCTCGTTACGGTGGTCTTGGTACACAAAAAGCTGTTGACAACGTAAACAACATCATTGCTGAAGCTATCATTGGCTACGATGTACGTGATCAACAAGCTATCGACCGTGCTATGATCGCTCTTGACGGTACTCCTAACAAAGGTAAATTGGGTGCAAACGCAATCCTTGGTGTGTCTATCGCTGTAGCTCGTGCTGCTGCTGACTACCTTGAAATCCCACTTTACAGCTACCTTGGTGGATTCAACACTAAAGTTCTTCCAACTCCAATGATGAACATCATCAACGGTGGTTCTCACTCTGACGCTCCAATCGCTTTCCAAGAGTTCATGATTTTGCCAGTTGGTGCGCCAACATTTAAAGAAGCCCTTCGTTACGGTGCTGAAATCTTCCACGCTCTTAAGAAAATCCTTAAATCACGTGGTTTGGAAACTGCCGTAGGTGACGAAGGTGGGTTCGCTCCTCGTTTCGAAGGAACTGAAGATGGTGTTGAAACTATCCTTGCTGCGATTGAAGCTGCTGGATATGTACCAGGTAAAGACGTATTTATCGGATTTGACTGTGCTTCATCAGAATTCTACGATAAAGAACGTAAAGTTTACGACTACACTAAATTTGAAGGTGAAGGTGCTGCTGTTCGTACATCTGCAGAACAAATCGACTACCTTGAAGAATTGGTTAACAAATACCCAATCATCACTATTGAAGATGGTATGGATGAAAACGACTGGGATGGTTGGAAAGCTCTTACTGAACGTCTTGGTAAGAAAGTACAACTTGTTGGTGACGACTTCTTCGTAACAAACACTGACTACCTTGCACGTGGTATCCAAGAAGGTGCTGCTAACTCAATCCTTATCAAAGTTAACCAAATCGGTACTCTTACTGAAACTTTTGAAGCTATCGAAATGGCTAAAGAAGCTGGTTACACTGCCGTTGTATCACACCGTTCAGGTGAAACTGAAGATTCAACAATCGCTGACATCGCAGTTGCAACTAACGCAGGACAAATCAAGACTGGTTCACTTTCACGTACAGACCGTATCGCTAAATACAACCAATTGCTTCGCATCGAAGACCAACTTGGTGAAGTAGCAGAATACCGTGGATTGAAATCATTCTACAACTTGAAAAAATAAAGTAGTTCAGTAAACTATTTTATCCCGAACCTTGAAATTCAAAAGTTCGGCCGTTGATTTAACAACGTTTCTAGCCCCTCGGATTTTATCCGAAGGGCTATTTTTGGTACGACGGGCATGTCGTGCATCTGAGGTGTAAGTCCTCGGTGGGCACCTGCTACCGGTGAACCCAATAGCGATTCCCAAGCCTGACTATCGTGAGGTAGCGGATTAAAACGGTCTGGGGATAGACCGTTTTAAGTCTGACACTGGAAATAAGAATCGTCAGAGGAAGGGATAGCGAAATCGTGGCTCTACGAACAGGAAGGTGATAGTAAGGCGTATATAGCGGATAAGGGGGCCAGAAACTCTAAAGTCCAAAAAGGTAGTCGTAACCTATATGCGTAAATCACGAGA
>NZ_VMMR01000029.1:0-18632 GCF_013277285.1 Streptococcus sp. 339
GGGTCAACTTTATAGACATCATCTCACACTACACTCGTGTATCAGACCACGCTATGAACCTTGCTGAAAAGGTTTTTGCAGAACAAATCTAAGAACCAAGAAGCTATCCATCATAATTGGATGGCTTTTTGCTTTTTCCTAAGCAAGACTAGGCTGAATGAAACTGAAAGAGTATTCTGCAGATATATAGTATATTGAAACTAGAATAGTACACCTCTATTTCTAAAACATTGTTAGAAATCGATTTGACTGTCCTGAACGATTTATCCTGTTATTATTTCATTTTATTATAGTGGATTAAATTAAAAAAGTATAGTATATTGAATCTATAACAGTACATCTTGACTGCTAAAATATTTCTATAAATTAATTTGACTTTCCTGATAGAGTTGTTCACATCTTATTTCAATTCACTATACAATCCAGTTCCTAAAACTTTGCTAGAAATTGATTTGGCTTTCCGAATTAATTTGTTCAAATTTTATTTCATTTCAATATACTGAAAAATCCATTCACTAGCACAGGGCAAGAGGGAGTCGCTATTGATTTCAACGGTAGCAGGTACATACAGAGGACTCCTACCTCAGATATACTGCAATATCATCGTATGCAAAAAACCTCTGAGATTTTTCTCAAAGGTTCTGATTTTGCTAATTGCTGTTCTCAACCGCTGCAGTAACAAAGGCAGTGTAGAGTTCTTCTGGTCGGTTTGGACGGCTTGACAGTTCAGGGTGATACTGACAAGCTACAAAGAATTTATTTTCAGGAATTTCCACGATTTCTACCAAACGATTGTCTGGAGAAACTCCTGAAAAGACAAAACCTGCTGCCTCAAACTGCTCACGGAAGGCATTATTAAACTCATAACGGTGACGGTGACGGCGTTGCACCACTTCTTGATTATGATAAGCAGCTGCTGCCTTAGAGCCACGTTTCAACTTAGACGGATAAAGCCCCAAGCGAAGGGTTCCCCCCATATCCTCAACATCAATCTGATCACGCATGATATCAATGATAGGGTATTTTGTTTCTGGTGCAAGCTCTGCAGAATTGGCACCTTCGAGTCCTAAAACGTGACGAGCAAATTCGATACATGTCAACTGCATTCCCAAGCAGACTCCCAACATTGGAACATCATTTTCACGCGCATAGCGGATGGCTTGGATTTTCCCTTCTGTACCACGTTGACCAAAACCACCTGGTACGATGATCCCGTCCGCATCAGACAAGAGTTCTGCTACATTCTCTGCTGTCACATCATTGGCATTGACCCAATTGATTTTAACTTCTACATCATTGACATAGCCAGAGTGTTTCAAGGCTTCGACCACTGAGATATAGGCATCTTGCAACTCCACATACTTACCAACAAGGGAAATCTTAACTTGTTTCTTGAGGTTCATGACCTTGTCCACCATGGCTGACCATTCTGTCATATCCGCTGCTGGTGCGTCTAATTTCAAATGGTCACAGACAATTTGGTCCATACCTTGTGCCTGCAAGTTCAGTGGAATTTGGTAAAGATGTTCGACATCCAACGATTCGATAACGGCTTCTGGTGCCACATCACAGAACTGGGCCAGTTTATTTTTAATTCCTTGACCAGCTGGCTCTTCTGTACGAATCACCAACATATTTGGTTGGATTCCCAATCCACGCAATTCTTTTACAGAGTGCTGAGTTGGTTTGGTCTTCATTTCACCAGCGGCCTTGAGGTAAGGAAGCAAGGTTGTATGGATGTACATAACATTATCCGCACCCACATCCGCCTTCATCTGACGAAGGGCCTCTAGGAATGGCAAGGACTCGATATCTCCAACAGTTCCACCAACCTCTGTGATAATGACATCAGAGTCGGTCGTTAGAGCGGCACGCTTGATTTTTTCTTTTAAAGCATCTGTGATATGAGGAATAACCTGAACAGTTGCCCCAAGGTATTCTCCACGACGTTCCTTACGAAGAACTTCACTGTAAATTTTACCAGTTGTCACGTTGGAATATTTGTTGAGATTGATATCGATGAAACGTTCATAGTGACCCAAGTCCAAATCTGTCTCAGCTCCGTCATCTGTCACAAAAACTTCCCCGTGCTGGTAAGGACTCATAGTTCCTGGATCAATATTGATATAAGGGTCAAATTTTTGAATGGTTACTTTAAGACCACGATTTTTCAAGAGACGGCCCAGACTCGCTGCCACAATCCCTTTCCCAATAGACGATACCACACCACCAGTTACAAAAATATATTTCGTAGACATAGATTCCTCTTTCTAAAGTGCTCAAGGTCTTGCTAACTACGTGGGGACATAGAAAACAAGACCCTACTAATAAGAATAATCTGGGACGACTGCACCAGATTCACAACTAATACTCTTCGAAAATCTCTTCAAACCGCGTCAACGTCGCCTTGCCGTAGATATGTGTTCCTGACTTTGTCAGTCTTATCTACAACCTCAAAACAGTGTTTTGAGCAGCCTACGGCTAGTTTCCTAGTTTGCTCTTTGATTTTCATTGAGTATAAAATACAAGAAGATAACTTCTTGTAAAAACAAAAATAGCTCCCTAAGAACTAGGGAGCTCCGACCTCTAAAAGAGGTGCCCGAACAATATGATACCTAAAAATAGGATAATTGTCAATAGCTAACTTTTATTCCTCGATGATTTCAGCATCATCATCTGAAAACTCGTCGTCTTCGTTGAGATCCACATCTTCTCCCAAGTCATCTGGAGCGATTTCGTTGATTTCTGCATCATAAGCTTCCACTTCATTTTTTTCATCATCTGGATTTTCATCATCGTATGAAAGAGCTGGATCTGCTTCGTATGCATCTTCGTCTTCTGGATCATCTGCATTGTAGTCAATGGCATCTGAATCACCATCCATAAAGGCATTGACACGTTTTTTCTTAGCTTTTGGTGCTACTTCATCGTCGTCATTTTCTTCAAGAGCGATGATTTCTTCGTCGATTTCGTCCACACCATACCATGAACGAAGACCCCATTTGTTGTCCCCAAGTGAGATGAAGCTACCGTCAAAGTTCAACTCTGTGTAGAACAAAGGCAAAGCTTCGCGGATATCGCTGTTTGATGTTCCAAGGTAGTTTTGAATTTCATTTACAAGATCGCTAAAATGCATCTCATGATCGCGACCACGAAGTTCCAAGATAGCACGCGCTACCTCAATCATAGATAGTTCACTTTTTTCTTGCCCAGCAAATACTTCTAATTCCAAAGCGTTTCTCCTCATTTATACTACTATCGCCAGAGCAAACAGACTCTGACCTCATTTTATCATTTACTCTTTATTTTACGATAATTTTGCGGAATAGTCAAAGGTTAAGGGGGAGAAAGTGGCAGGATTAGACTAATTCCAATATAAAACTCCTTCCTTTTTCTGTTGCTCCATTTTCCACAAATCCAAGCGACTTGAAACACCTCCTAGAAGCATGATTGTAGGTGTAGATTTCCTTAACTCTCAATTCTTTCCATCCTTTTACTCAAGCAAATTCAATCAAAGCACTTAGAATCTTTTTTCCAAGTCCTCGATGTTGGTAAGCGGAATTCCCAATCACAATGGGGAGATTATCCTGAGATAGTGTAATATCCCCAATTGGAAACCATTCTCCCTTCTCCTTGACTTCAATCCAAAAAGGCTCACCATGCCGATCCAAATAGAAATACATGGCTTCCAAGGTCGCTTGACTGTAAGGAAGCTTCACCCCATCTACGAGGTAAACCAAGTTCACATCCTGATACCAAGCAAAAGCTTCCTCACAATGATTGACCTTATAATAAGGAACAAGACACAATGCACTACCTTTTCAACAAAAGAGTTGCTGCTTGATTAAAACCATCACACCAGTTATACCATTTTGCTTCATACCCATCTTGAGCTAGGATACGATCTTCTAAATCAAAAACAGAGTAAATAGACTTCCTGCAAAACTAGAATCCTAGTTCATGATTGATAATACCAACAATCAAATTCATTCGTAATCCGAAGCGTTTACGATGATTTCGATAGGTTGTTGAAAATATTTTAAACGTTTTCATAGTGAGATGAAATAAGAACAGGACAAATCAATCAAGACAGTCAAATCGATTTCTAACAATGTTTTAGAAGTAGAGGTGTACTATTCTAGTTTCAATCTACTATACTTTGTCAAAAATACTCTCAACCTTGATTCTCTCCTTAGATAGCGCATGGTTATAGGCTTTATCTTCAGCTATTAGCATCTTGAGTTTGCTGGATTTACGTGGAGTTTGTGCTTGAGGATATATCTTCATGAGCCCTTGATAACCACTGTCAGCCAAGATTTTACCAGCTTGTCCGATATTTCTGCGACTCATTTTGAACAACTTCATATCATGACAATAGTTCACAGTGATCTCCAAAGAAACAATTCTCCCTTGACTTGTGACAATCGCTTGAGCCTTCATAGCGTGGCATTTCTTTTTACCAGAATCATTCGCTAATTGTTTTTTAAGGCGATTGATTTTTACTTCCGTCGCATCAATCATTACCGTATCCTCAGAACTGAGAGGAGTTCTTGAAATCGTAAAACCACTTTGAACAAGAGTTACTTCAACCCATTGATTCCGATGGGTTAAGTTGCTTTCGTGGATACCAAAATCAGCCGCAATTTGTTCATAAGTGCGGTATTCTCGCACATATTGAAGAGTGGCCATCAGAAGGTCTTCTAGGCTTAATTTAGGTTTTTATCCATCTTTTGCGTGTTTAATTTTTAATACGGCTAACATCTCTTCAAAAGTCGTGCGCTGAACAGCAACAAGGAGCTTAAATCGTGTATCAGTTAGTTGTTTACTTGCTTCATAATTTTATTGTATCATATTTTTGTTTCACAGGAAGTCTAATCTAATGGAATAGGAGGCAGTAAGATGGAAACTATCATAGCTTGTACTCATAAACTACTCAAAACGATATATGAAGTCTTATATCTCCATAAAAATACATAATTTCACAGTGTTTTTTTTAATGCTGACGATATTACAGGAATAAATGAAATTGCAAAATAAATGATAACTGAAATAAAGTATACTGGCAAAATTCCAATTAAGTCTGCTAGATAACTAAATGAAACTAGCGCTACAGCATACATTAGTTGCATTAAAACACTTCTGGCAGCAAAAGCTCTTGCCAATATACTAGGATCAACTTTTTCTTGAATAATTGATTCTTGAATTATATTTCTAATTTGTGCAGGGGGGCCGACTAGAAAAGAAATAATAATTGTTATGATAGGGCTTCTATTAACAGTGTAAAATAGTGTGAGTAGTGTAACAAGAAGTGATGATATAAACAAAAATTTTCCTGGAAAATGTTGAAGTTTATGAGAGTATTTTGTTATTACCCCTCCTCCAACTATAATCCCTAAGAAGTATGCTGAACCCTGGTATCCCCACCAAGTTTCACTTGTTAAAAGGATAGTGGTTGTAAATGCTAGGAGGTATGAAGATGTCCAAATCACATTTGCAAAATTTTCAATAATATCCATAATAGTTATATCCCTGATGACAGGATTATCCCTTATAGGTATGAGACCTTCAAAAATTTGATATACATATGAACTTTTGGAAGAGTTTGGTTTATGTTGATTCTTTTCAACGTGAATATAAAAACTTAGAACTGAGGAGAGCAAGAAACACAAAGATATACAATATAATGAATATTGCAAACCTAGTAACGTAGACAATGGAATTGCAAGTGCCCAGCCTGCTGTTTGAACGGATTGACGAATGCTTAGGGTGAGACCGTTTGCTTTTACTATCGCATCATTATCAACTATACTAGGAACAATAGCTAGACGTGCAGGAGTATAAAAACTATTGGTGATGCTTATTAAAAAGACTGTGGAATAGGTTATTATAATACTATCATTAAATGAACTGATAATGGTATAAGACAGAGTAACTAGCCCACCAATCAGATTAGTAAACGACAATACATTTTTATGTGAAATTTTGTCTAAAAAAATAGGTCCAATCAAACCTCCTATAACTGCTGAAATAGTTCCTATTATCAAAACAAATGTTGATTCACTGATAGAATTACTTTGTGAATAAACCTTTGAGATGATTGTTACACTGAAAAAAATATTTGCAATCAAGTTAAAAATTTGATTGCAAAGTAAGTATTTAAAATTATTATTGCTTATCTTAACTCATTCCTTTTGCAAATAAATATTGATTAGTATAGCAAAAAAATATATTTTACGCAATTACTATGCTCTCGTGTTGATATACCATACATATGAAAGCTTCTACCTTTCCTTTTGTATATCTATCTAATTTTAGCCATATTGCTTGAGAATTCCATAACCTTTCTTGCAAAATCATAGTTTTAGGTGGTGACTAAAATAGATAGAAATATAATATTGCTTACGGTAGGAATTATGGTATCTCTTGGGAACAGTGATCTCTCTAAACATGTAAAGTCTGATTTTATTAATTAAGGAGGTACATTTATCGTATGGTTTTATAATCACTCTATGAGGGACAGGGGAATCACTTGCTGATTCCTCCTAATTTCTAGCTGGACGGTATTGATCGGACTCTTTATAAGCTCTAAGGTTGCATGGGAAGAGCTCCTCCAACTTAAATCAGCGTAATGGGATAATACAGAATGGTCCATTTTTCTAATAAGTATAGTTGAGTCGGATGAAGATATGCTATATTGACTTTCATTTCTTTCTCCTCAAGGGAATTCGATACTCACTTCTGTTTGCCTTTAAATCGCCATTGGAAGCGGAGCTTGTCATAAAAGGGAAACTCGATAAACAAGACTCCCAAACCCAGACAGAGACTGGCAAGAACGTCTGATGGGTAATGAACTCCCACCCAAAAAGAGACAGTAGTTCATACTACTATTACTCTATTTTCATTGCTTTCACAATTGCTAAGGCAGTCAATACAAAAATAAAAAGTGGAAGCACTGTGATTTTTAGGTTTGTAGCACTCGCTAAGGCAACGATGAGCATGCTAAGAATTCCTGGTACAACAACATTGAATACTCCAAGCACTGACTGGATGGTTCCCATGACTTCTTCTGGAACCATCGAGAATACAAGGTTGAAAATCCGAGGCCCCATCATTCCTACTGCAACTGCGCATAAGAAGACAACTACCAATAAAAGGAGGAAATGATTGATCAACCAAGAAAAGAGAATACAGAGATGCATAATTTCTTCAAAGTAGACAATCATTTTTATGGGAATATTTTTTAGGATACCTCCACTCAAAAAACTTCCCACAATCGTTCCTGAAAAAATAACCACTGACAATGCTGCAATGGATTTCCCAGTGTCAAAGAAGATAAATGGATGATGAATCAACATCAAAGTCGTTAAAGGGGTAATAATGCTTAAAATCACTTGGTTCATAGCTGCAATGAATATTAATTTGATGATGGTTGGAAAACTTGACAATATCTTCATAGAATAGAGGAAATGCTCTCCAAAAGATTTTGCGGTTAATCTTTTACTAACCTCCATCTGTCCCTCAATATCTCTCAAAGAAGTACGAATAAACACCACACCCAACAGTGCAAAAAGAAAGGTCAAAGCATTCAAACCCACAAACATCTGAAGACTGATGACCCCAATCAAAACTCCACCTGTAAGGTTGCTAAGAATATTAACTACACCAGCAGTTGCCTGTCTAAACCCCATAGCATCTGTCATATCATCTCCTATAATCCTCACATACAAAGGAGAAATCATAGCACCTGCAAAATAACTCATGGTATCTGATAAAAGATTGATGCCACAAATAAGAAAAACCATCCCCATAGAAAAGTTCTTATCCGTTACAAACAGTGTCAATAGAGTATAAAGCAGAAACTTACTTGCCAATATAGCAATATATTTTGCAACACGATTTTTTTGAAAATCGGCAATAACGCCTGTGAACAACTGAGAAATCTGCGGCAAAGTCTCCGAAACTGTTATACAAAGAACAGCTAATGAAGCAAATTTATATCCCGATACATAAGAAATAAAGGAAATATAAAACAGCGTATCACCAAATGACGAAACCCATTGATTAATCAGCAACATCCGGTAACTTTTATTGGTCAGAAAAGTATTCATTGGATTGCCTCCTTCTTCAACTCAAAAGGAAATTGAAATCCTAACAACGCCCAATATATCCCCAAAGTTCCAATACCAAAATCAAAAACTATTGATGATATTCTAACACATCAATTTTGGTTTGTCAATAATTTTTATGGTGTTTTTTTATTTTTTTTGAAATATGAATTTAAGTTATCTAAAAATACAAATCTTTTTCTTAATCTTCACTTTCCAATAATTTCATTTCCTTCTCAATTTCTAGCATCATTCTCTGGTTCTCTTCGTGCTTGTAAAGCTGATAAGATACTTGATAAAAACCTAGTATCCTATCCCTTTCAGCAAAGCTCTCGCTTATATTTCCCAATAAACAATACAAATCTGCTAATCGATAACTACTATTATATCTTTTACAAATAGCTATCGTTTCTGTAATTTCTGCTATAGCTTCAGATGTTCGTTCATTCAACCACAAATATCTACAATAGTTATATCGGAATTTAATCATCAATTCTAACTGTTCCAAATGATGAACAGATAGTGACTGGAGGTTCTCTTTTAAAAGTTGATAGAGTTCCTGATATGTGTCTTCCTGCCCCATATCAAAATAAAAATTAGCCAAGGTATTTCCCAGTTGTAGATAGTAAAAATCAGATTTTTTCAGAGATAACAGTATTTTTTCCAGTTTCGCAACTGCCCCTGTTTGATGATTTAAATAACAGAATTGAACTAATGTATCAATCCAGTCCAAATAAATCTGGTCTTTAGCAGATAGACGAGCACGTTTAGATTTTTCCAGTTCATAGATGTAATGGAGAGATTCATATTCCCTCTCATCCAAAAATTTCTTAGATAATTCTTTAAACTTATCAATATTTTCTAAACTAGAAACCTCAGTATCTTCAAAGAAATAATCCATGCTCACCTTCAATCGCTTAGATAGTTGAAAGAGTAATTCTGACCCAGGTGAGTATTTACCTTGCTCCATACGGCTAATCTGCCCTTGCTCACAAATCCCCTCAGCTAATTCTTTTTGAGATAATTTTAATTCCTTTCTTTTATTTTTTAAGCGTGTCGCTAATAACATACCCACACTTTCTTCCTCCTTGCTTTATTTATTAAAATATATCAAACACCAAAACATGTTTCAAGTATATATTTCATATGGTTCTATTTGTATTTGTACAATTTTTTATCTTTTCCATCACTTCTGCTTGCCTTTAAATCGCCATTGGAAGCGGAGCTTGTCATAGAAGGGAAACTCGATAAACAAGACTCCCAAACCCACACAGAAACTGGCAAGAACATCTGATGGGTAGTGAACTCCCAGATAGACTCGTGATACCAGCACACTGACTAGGTAGAGGCCAAGGACGATTTGTACGATTTTTCTCCAGACTGGATTTTTAATTCGTTGACTGAGAATGACAATCAGAGCACCTACCATCAAAGTTACAGCCAGAGAATGGCCACTTGGGAAGGAAAATCCCTTCTCCTCAACCAAGTGTAAAATAGCTGGTCGTGGGCGCTGGTAGATATTTTTAAAGGTCACGATTAAAAGACCTGCCAAAGCCAGATTTCCCAGCATGAAGAAACTTTCTATCTTCCATCGCTTACGATAAAAGACAAAAGCTGTAATGACAACCCAAGTGATAATCACTGGGATATCAATCAGACGTGTGAGGGATCGAAAAAGAATAGTCAAGTCATCTGGTAAGTCTCCTCGAATGGCAGTCTGAAGCGATTGGTCAAAACCGACCAGCGTTTCAGGGTAAAATTTGACCATATAGCCAAGAATAACGAAAAGTAAAAGGGCAAAACTGCCCTTCATTAAAAATGTTTGTTTATCTTTCATAGTGTTTTAAGGTTGGTTTCAAAAGAACGTACAACAACCAGAATGAAACGGAAAAGATTACACCCTCAATCAAGTTAAAAGGTAATACCATGGTCATTAGGTAGTTGGAAAGTCCCAAAATTTTTCCAATATCAAAGTTAGCAAACTTAGCGTACAAAGGAACAGCATAAACATAGTTGAGAACCAACATGGCAAAGGTTAAACCAATAGTTCCAGCTAGAGAGCCTAGTAGGAAACGAAGGGTTGTCCGTTCCTTTTTCCAAATCAAAGCAAATACGATGACAAAAACTCCCAAAGCTACGATATTCATCGGCAAACCAATGTAAGTATTCACTCCTTGGCTGTTAAGAAGCAATTTCAAGAGTGAGCGAAGCAAGAGCACTCCTAGAGCAGCAGGCAAATCCATGACCACCAGACCCACAAGGACTGGCAAGATACTAAATTCGATCTTGAGGAAGGATGCCGCTGGAAAGAGCGGAAAGTCAAAGTACATCAGCACAAATGAGATGGCTGATAAGATCGCAATGGTCGAAAGTCGACGTGTGTTTGTCATAACAGGTTCCTCCAATTTTCTATAAAATCAGAAGAAGTTAGAAAGGATTCCTCTATCTATTCTCACTTTTTATATCCCAAAAGTTCCCTCTCACTCTATTAAGGAAATTCAAGCAAGCGGTTACAGTTTAGCTATAAATCTATCAGAACAGACAAAGCTATTCTTTCGTCTTCTCCCATCCAGACTATACTGTCGGTTGTGGAATCTCACCACATCAGCTTGCGCTCGCGGACTTATTTGGCTAAGATATTTTAGATTTATCTAGGCGTCGCAGTCGAAGATAATACTTAAAGTATATCGAGACAAGACAACGACGAGAAAGCTAAAATAGCTAGTCAAATTTACCGCCGGTCGGGAATCACACCCTGCCCTGAAGACTCTTTTATCATAACAAAAAACGCTTGCAAGCGCAAGCATTTTGTTCATTTTCATTTTTTATTTCAATTTATCTGCTTCATAGGTATGAACGAGCTCAAGACCTGCAAAGTGCTGCTGGCGGAGGGCTTCGTAGACAATCATGCAGACGGTATTAGACACATTGAGACTGCGGACATGTTCATCATTCATGGGAATACGGAGAGCCTTCTCAGGATGTTCTCGCATAAAGTCCTCAGGCAAGCCCTTGTCTTCACGTCCAAAGAGAAAATAATGGTCCTCGTCAGTCGATAAATCCACATCAGAATACACTTTCTCAGCAAATTTTGAGATCAGATAGAGTTTGCCCTTCATATGAGACATGAAATCCTCCAAACTCTCGTAAAAATAAATCTCTAGTTTATCCCAATAATCCAATCCAGCTCGCTTCATCTTGCGGTCGTCAATAGGAAAGCCCATTGGCTTGATGATGTGGAGGGGAGAATTGGTCGCAGCACAAGTACGCGCGATATTGCCTGTATTTTGTGGAATTTGTGGTTCAAATAATACAATGTGATTTGTCATGACTTGCTTCCTTTCACCATTGCAAAAAAATAGCCACACTGCCCGGAGTCAAGCTCAGCAAACAGCGTGGTTAAGGCATCGTTAACTTACCTCACAACAGGTTTGAAGTAAATCAGCGAAACTACTTTCTTAGTATAACACTTTCAGAATCATTGTCAATAGAAACGACTTGATTTTTTCAATTTTTTCAAGCTATTTCCAAGGGTTGTAAAATCGTCCCTGATTCTGCAAGATAAGTAGTAAACTAGTTACTAAAAACAAGGCTGCAAAGAGCAAGGTAAGATAGTCTCCTTTTCTCAAGGCTTGATAACTATACCAAGTGCGTTTTTTCTCTTTCCCAAAGCGCCGAAGCTCCATGGCGGTCGCAATGGTATCAATGCGTTCTAGCGAGCTAAAAATCAAGGGAGTGATAATGCGCAGATTGCCTTTGATTCGTTGCATAAGAGAAGCTTTCTTGGATAATTCCATCCCACGCGCTTCCTGAGACATCTTGATAGTAAAGAATTCTTCCTGCAAATCTGGAATATAGCGCAAAGTCAGGCTGACTGAATAGGCAATCTTGTAAGGCACACCAATTTGATTTAAACTAGAAGCAAACTGACTAGGATGGGTTGTCATCAAAAAGATAATAGCCAGAGGAATGGTACAAAGGTACTTAATGGCCAGATTTAGCAGATAAAAGAGCTCCTGGCTGGTCAGAGTGTAGGCACCGATTCCCTGCCAAATCACACTTCTCTCTCCGTAAAGTCCAACCCCATACTCAGGAGAAAAGAGATAGACCATCAAAACGTTTAAAACGGCAAATACCGTCGCAAAAACGGCCACAAAGGAAACATCTTTAAAACGGATTTCTGACAAATAGAGGAGAAAGACCGAAAAGATGGCAATCAGAACAAGCAGTCTGGTATCATAGCTAATCATGGCCGCCAATGACACGAGGATGAAAAAGAGAAGTTTACCAGCTCCTGACAAGCGATGAATCACAGTATCTCTATGCTGGTAACCAATTAATTTAGCTTGCATCCTTCTCTCCTTTCTTTGTAAAATGCCGTTAAAGCAAGTGGATCCACGTCTAGTTTTTTGGCCAAGTTAAAGATTGAAGTTTCTTTTAGGTTGGCTTTTACTAACAGCTCAGGATTGCTCAACAGACTAGCTGGATCAGTATCAGCAATCAATTCCCCGTCCACCATGACAAGGGCTCGGTCTGAATAATCCAGCATCAATTGCATATCATGCGTAATCATGACAATGGTATGCCCTTTTTGATGCAACTCTTCGAGAAATTCCATAATCTCAGTATAGTTCTTCTGGTCTTGACCTGCAGTTGGTTCATCTAAGAGGATAATTTCAGCCCCCAAGACCAAAATCGAAGCAATAGTGACACGTTTTTTCTGACCAAATGACAGGGCAGAAATGGGCCAATTACGGAATTCATAAAGACCACAGATTTTCAAGGTTTCATAGACTCTCGTTTTAATTTCCTGCTCGTCCACACCTCGCAAACGAAGTCCCAGAGCCACCTCATCAAAAATCATATTGGTTGAAATCATTTGATTAGGATTTTGCAGCACATAGCCTACTCGTTCCGCCCGCTCTGCAACAGAATCTCCTTTGATATCCTGGCCTTCCCAAAGGTAAGAACCTTCTGTCTGGATAAATCTACTTAAGGCCTTGGCTAGAGTTGACTTCCCTGCTCCATTTTTTCCGACAATGGCAATTTTTTCACCCTTTTTAATATCTAAATGAATGAATTTTAAAATCGGTCTATCATCATAAGAAAACGACACGTCCTTTAGTCTAAAGAGTGACTGCAATTCTGGGTTTTCTTTTACCAGTTCATTCTGCAACTGAACCTGACCTTTTGAGATAGACAAGTTATCTAGATTTGCTAATTGTTCTTCCTTGACTAAGTCCACACCTAATTGACGGAGAGTCGTTAGATAAAGGGGTTCGCGAATTCCATTTTGAGTCAATAAATCAGTCGCCAGTAACTGGTCAGGGCTCCCATTAAAGAGGATACGGCCATCGTTTATCAAGACAATCCGATCGACAGGGCGATGCAGAACATCCTCCAAACGGTGCTCGATAATAAGGGTCGTCGTCCCCTCCTCCTTATGAATCTGATCAATCAATTCGATAATATCCTGACCTGACTTGGGATCAAGATTGGCGAGTGGCTCATCAAACAAGAGAATCGGACTCTCATCAATCAAGACACCAGCCAGACTGACCCGCTGCTTTTGTCCACCTGACAAATCCTGGGGACGCTGCGGCAGTAAAGGGAGAAGATCCAGCTTTTCAGCCCATTTATGAACACGGCTTTTCATCTCATCTAGGGCTGTCACATCATTCTCCAGAGCAAAAGCCAAGTCCTCTGCCACAGACAGGCCGATAAACTGCCCATCTGTATCCTGCAAAACTGTACTGACCAGATGAGATTTATCGTAGATGCTCATATCAAAGGCCACTTGCCCCTTGATCAAAAATTCTCCAGACGTCTGACCCTTGTAAATATTGGGAATAATCCCATTCAAACATTGACCCAAGGTAGACTTACCTGACCCAGATGGCCCAACAATTAAAACTTTCTCTCCCTTATAAATAGTCAAGTCTATCCCTTGCAAGGTCGGTTCTTGTTGTGTTTCATACCGGAAAGAGAAATCCTTCCACTCAATTATAGCTTCTTTCATCTTACTCTCTTCATTCGCTTCTTAGACTTCTATTTTATCATAAATCTACCCCTTCTTGCAGTCTCTTCTCTTAAAATCTTAGCTCCCACAAGATTCCTATCCTAGCTTACTTGCCTAACTAATCTATAAACATCGAAAAAGACTGGTTGCCCAGCCTTCCCCATCATTTTAGTCCTTTTTCAAACTTCCTGCACGAGTTTGAGTTCCTGCATAGGCAAGCAAGAGAAGAGTTCCTGCAATAGCTACAGATACACCATTAGCAATTCCCGCAACAATCCCTTGGGCAAATACTTTTTCTGCAGCTTCTTGATAAATCACAACATCTCCAAGTGGTGCCAAGACACCCCAAACAAGGGCATTTGCAAGTAGTTGAATGAGGTTAAAAATAAGAATATCTTTCCAGTCAAAGACACCATTGATCACGCGAACGTACTTTCTAAAAAGTCCCACAACTAAACCAAAGAGTCCGCTAGCGATAATCCATGTCCACCACAGACCGTAGCCAGCAATAGAGTCCTTCACTGCATGCCCAATTAAACCAACAAGTAGCCCCACTAGAGGACCAAAAATGATAGACAAGAGACTCTGTACCGCATACTGAAGCTGGATGCTTGTATTTGGAACAGGGGTCGGAATGCTGATCATCCCGATAACAACAAAGAGCGCAGCTCCAACACCGATAGCAACAACTTGTTTAATTGATTGATTTTTCATCTATATTCTCCTATTTTATGATTCTATTTTCTTTATTTCAATGGTCCAAGATGAACCGACACCCACATTATAGGCCTTGGCAAAGGAACCTTGGTTGATAGCCAGACCTAAACGATAGAGAGAGTTGATGTAAAGGATGGGTTGCCCAATTCTCACATCTGCAAATGATTTGCCATAGACAACCTGATTTTGATAGACCAGCATATCTGCATGATAGATAGTCACCTCAAAACGGTCACCGAATGCTGGTTCCAGCTTGTAAAATTCTTCTCGCGTGATAGAGGTCCAAAGCGAACCAAAACGCACATCCAGAATATCAATGGCTCCCTTCACCAGATGATCTTCTATGATAGTCTCTACGACCGGAAGCTCCACAATCTGATCCACACTGAGCTCTGGTCCCACTTCCTCAAAAGTAATGTGAGCGCTGGCCAGTTTAGCACCAGTATAGGCATAGACATCACGACCGTGGAAGGTATAAGAATGCTCTGTGTTTTGACGCCTATTAGCTACCTCAGAAATTTCACGAATGGCTACAATGCCAACGTGTTTCTTGATAAAGGAAAGAGTTCCATTGTCTGGCGTGACAATGTATTGATTGTTTGCAGTCTTGGCAACTACACTCTTACGTTTTGAGCCGACACCTGGATCGACAACCGATACAAAAGTCGTTCCCTCAGGCCAGTAATCCACCGTCTGAAAGAGACGATAGCTCCCCTCAAAAATATTATAAGGCGTGATATCGTGCGTCAAGTGATGAATTTTTAAGGTTGGAGATTCTTCTAAAGCCACTCCAATCATAGCCGATACCGCACCATCAACCAGACCAAAGTCTGATTGTAATACTAGTAAATTATTATTCATTTTATCTCCTTGTATATCCTTCATCATACCATATTTCAGAGAAAGTCGCTAATAGCTATTTTAATTGCTTAGGGTATAGTTTTACCTTATAGCAAATTTCCTACTAAAAACCCTAGTTATTAGCTAGTAGGTGCATTTTTTCTTGAAAAAAGGTATGATAGTTACATAATGAAGAAGTAGGTTTTATTATGAAAATTATCCTTGTCGGAGGGGGAAAAGTTGGTTTTGCCCTCTGTCGCTCCTTGGTTGCAGAAAAGCACGATGTTTTGCTGATTGAGCAAGACGAAGCTGTCCTCAATCATATTGTCAATCGCTTTGATATCATAGGTATCCTTGGTAACGGGGCTGATTTTACCATCCTTGAGCAAGCCAGTGTCCAAGATTGTGATATCTTTATCGCCCTGACTGAGTACGATGAAGTAAACATGATTGCAGCCGTTCTAGCCAAGAAAATGGGGGCTAAAGAGACTATCGTTCGGGTGCGGAATCCTGAATACTCTAACTCTTATTTCAAAGAGAAGAATATTCTCGGTTTTTCTCTTATCGTTAACCCTGAGCTCTTGGCTGCCCGCGCTATCGCTAATATCATTGACTTCCCCAACGCCCTATCTGTCGAACGCTTTGCTGGTGGACGCGTTAGCCTCATGGAATTTATCGTCAAATCCACCAGTGGTCTTTGCCAAATGCCCATTTCTGATTTTCGGAAAAAATTTGGCAATGTCATTGTCTGTGCGATAGAAAGAGATCATCAAATTATCATCCCAAGTGGTGACATGACCATACAGGATAAAGATAGAATCTTTGTCACTGGTAACCGTGTTGATATGATGCTCTTCCATAATTATTTCAAGTCTCGTTCCGTGAAGAGCCTTCTCATCGTCGGCGCAGGTAGAATTGCCTATTATCTACTTGGTATTCTCAAAGACAGTCGTATCGATACCAAGGTCATTGAAATCAATCCCGAAATCGCCAGCTTCTTTAGCGAGAAATTTCCAAATCTTCATATCGTCCAAGGAGATGGTACTGCAAAAGATATCCTGCTAGAAGAAAGTGCTCAACACTATGATGCCGTTGCGACTCTAACAGGAGTCGATGAGGAAAATCTGATTACTTCGATGTTCCTTGACAGGGTAGGTGTACAGAAAAATATTACCAAGGTCAATCGGACCAGTCTCCTCGAGATTATCAATGCGCCTGATTTTTCAAGTATCATCACACCTAAAAGCATCGCTGTAGATACGATTATGCACTTTATTCGTGGTCGAGTTAATGCCCAGTATTCAGACCTTCAAGCCATGCACCATCTAGCCAATGGCCAAATCGAAACCCTGCAATTCCATATCAAGGAAGCCAATAAAATGACTGCCAAACCTCTTTCTCAACTGAAATTGAAAAAAGGGGTTCTTATTGCAGCTATCATTCGAAAGGGCAAAACGATTTTCCCAACTGGGGAGGATATGTTGGAAGTTGGAGACAAGCTCCTAGTAACAACCTTGTTGCCGAATATCACTAAGATTTATGACTTGATTGCGAGGTAAGAAATGAATAAAAGTATGATTCGCTACCTCCTTTCAAAATTACTTTTGATTGAAGCTGTTCTCCTTTTGGTTCCTGTTGCGATTGCTGTCTATTACCGTGAATCGAGCCAAGTCTTTACAGCCCTCTTTTCGACCATAGGGATTCTCGTATTGTTAGGCGGTTCAGGGAGTTTACAGAAGCCAAAAAATCAACGGATTTATGCCAAGGAGGGAGTCTTGATTGTGGCCCTCTGTTGGATCCTTTGGTCCTTCTTTGGTGGTCTCCCCTTTGTCTTTTCTGGGCAAATCCCTAGCGTTATTGATGCCTTTTTTGAAATTAGTTCTGGGTTTACAACTACTGGAGCAAGTATTTTGAACGACATTTCGGTTCTCAGCCGTTCCCTCCTCTTCTGGCGAAGTTTTACCCACTTGATTGGAGGGATGGGAGTGCTTGTTTTTGCACTTGCTATTATGGACAATGCCAAAAATAGCCACCTAGAGGTGATGAAGGCTGAGGTTCCAGGTCCTGTTTTTGGCAAGGTTGTATCCAAACTAAAAAACACTGCCCAGATTCTCTATCTCCTTTATCTAGCTCTCTTCTCCCTCTTTGTCATCATCTATTATCTAGCTGGCATGCCTCTCTACGATAGTTTTGTCATTGCTACGGGGACAGCGGGAACTGGAGGCTTTACCGTCTATAACGACGGAATTGCCCACTATGGCAGCTCACTGATTACCTATCTGGTCAGTATCGGAGTTCTGGTTTTTGGGGTAAATTTCAACCTCTACTACTACCTCATGCTCCGTCGCATCAAGGCCTTCTTTGGTGACGAAGAACTTCGGGCTTACTTGGTCATTGTACTGGTTTCTACAGGCTTGATTAGCCTCAACACCCTCTACCTCTACCCAGGGTTTTCAAAGAGCTTTGAAATGGCCTTCTTCCAGGTTTCCAACATCATTACAACAACTGGTTTTGGATATGGAGATATTACCAACTGGCCCCTCTTCTCCCAGTTTATCCTCCTTTTCCTCATGGCAATCGGTGGCTCTGCTGGATCAACTGCAGGTGGACTCAAGATTATTCGAGGCCTCATCCTTTCAAAAATTGCCAAAAATCAAATTTTGTCCATTCTATCTCCCCACCGTGTTTTGACTCTCCATGTGAATCAAACGGTGATTGATAAGGATACCCAGCATAAAATTCTCAAGTATGGTAGATTGAAACTAGAATAGTACATCTGGACTTCTAAAACATTGTTAGAAATCGATTTGACTGTCCCGATTGATTTGTCCTATTCTTATTTCATTTTATTATATCTTTAAATCCCGATCAGACATTTCAGTACCTGACTTATCCTCAATGAAAATCTCTTCAAACTGCGTCAGATCTATCTGCCCGACTTTATCACTTAA
>NZ_VMMR01000003.1:0-24469 GCF_013277285.1 Streptococcus sp. 339
ATCTACAACCTCAAAGCGGTGTTTTGAGCTGACTTCGTCAGTTCTATCTGCAACCTCAAAACGGTGTTTTGAGCAGGCTACGGCTAGCTTCCTAATTTGCTCTTTGATTTTTTGAGTATAAGGACATGTTGGATTCTATGTGCTGTATTGTCAACAATACACTCTTCTTCCTGTATATCTACCAACATGATTTACAGAATTTTATTTTACTATAATTTTACCTATATTCCAAGACAGAAATAAAATAATCAAGAACAAAAACGCATATAACCAATAACTAGCTATATGCATTTTAACACTTAAAGCGAACTGTTAAGTTGCGACTAGTGGTATCCAGTCCTAAGTAAGTCGGAAATATACAGTTTATTTACGACTAGCAAGGCATTTACCCGGCAATAAGAGCTCATCTAAATTGACTTTTTCTTAAAGTAGAAATTTCTACGAAAACTATCTAAATAAACTTTTTATCTCTATGACGGACAAAACATGTCTCAGTTATTCATCAACATCCAAGGTTCTAGTAGTTGACCCACTCCCCATTGGAGTTAACTTTATAACCATCTACTATAGTATTAACCGCTAATCTTCCGCTTTCATTGACATAGTACCATTTGTCTCCAACTTGGAACCATTGATTTACCTTCATTGCACCAGATGATTCCTGATAGTACCAATGGTCTCCATCTTTTATCCAACCAGTTGCCATTGAACCGTTAGCATTGAGATAGTACCACACACCACTGAATTCAACCCAGCCAGTAGACATTGCTCCGCTCTCACTCAAATAATACCATTGGTTACCATCTCTGACCCAACCAGTTGCCATTGAACCGTTAGCATTGAGATAGTACCACACACCACTGGATTCAACCCAGCCAGTAGACATTGCTCCGCTCTCACTCAAATAATACCATTGGTTACCATCTCTGACCCAACCAGTTGCCATTGAGCCGTTAGCATTGAGATAGTACCACACACCACTGGATTCAACCCAGCCAGTAGACATTGCTCCACTCTCACTCAAATAATACCATTGATTACCATCTCTGACCCAACCAGTTGCCATCGCACCAGTAGAACTCAAGTAGTACCATTTATCCGCTTCCTGATGCCAGCCTTTCACCACTTCACCAGCAGATGTATAAAAATACCACGCACCATTTTCTTGCTTCCAACCAGTCGTTATTGGAACTTTAGTCTCAGTTTTAATAACATCTCCTACATAAGATTGGAGGTAACGAGGAGCAAAAGAAGTAAGAGGAGAGTTTGCTACCATTCTATCTGAAGACCCCAAAGATAATTTATCCTTCTCTGACTTCCTTTCTGTCATCTCCTCAGATACATTTTCTCTTACTGTATTCATGGTCTCGACAGGATTTTCTTTCGCATCTTCAGGAATTCTACTGCCAGCTAGTGTAACTGGTAAATCATGCATACTGTCAATTCTACCGGCCAGTAGACCTGTAATTTCTTGACCTGCATCTTCTTTATTAAAGGTGAAAAGTAGAGTTTTTTGATCTGCTTGGGTCAAGAAGGTAGCTTTGTGTCCATTCGCTAAAGTCAAAGTCGGAATAGAATTTACTAGTACCTCAGAATCAAATTGCATAGCTAAGATACCTTGTTCTGCATCCTCTTCTTCTGTTTCCAATTTACGAACGTCCCTGATAGTTACACTCGTTGGATATACCGGATCTTTTGTTAAAAAGTCCCAATTAAATTTTCTAAATGATAGGGTATAGTCATTTTGTCCTTTTTCAGTGTGTTCATACAAGATACCATACTCCCCATTTCCTAATTCTTGGAGCGAATTATAGGCAAACTCTCCTTTTTGAATTGGTCTATGATGTAACCAAGTCAAGTCTCCGTTGTCCTCTACACGAGCCAAATGAGCCATTCCATTCGTCCGTTTAGGTCCTCCTGAATTGGTTAAAATGATGTATTCTTTTCCTTCGTGCATGGTGTGAATAGCAGCCATTTGGACATAAACATCTTTAACCTGATTGTATCTCTTGATTTCCTTGTCCCAAGTTTGCCCACCATCTTTACTTGTGGCAACCTGTAAATCACCCGTTAATCCTCTCATAAAGAGTTTCACATCACCATTATTTAACTGTACAGCAATTGACTCTGTATTTTGGGCAGGACTATTATTCATAGTTGAGGAATGAATTTTCCTTCCGCCTACTGTCCTATCATCATTGACAGCAGCTCCAGCCTGCCATGTTTCTCCATGGTCATCTGAATAAATCAAACGAGAAGACTGGGATCCGCTTAGATGGGAGATAGCATTGGTGGTATAAGTAGGAACTAAGATACGACCCTTGTGCTCTCCTGTTCTAAGCACAATTCCTGTACCTGGACCTGTTCCTAAAAATTTCATCCAATCTTGGCGAATTGATGGTGTAATATCTCTTGGTTGCGACCATGTTTTCCCATCATCATCACTATAAGAAAGCCACAAATAGCTCGTATAGGCTACACGAAATGGATTTTTAGCAGATGGAGCAAAGTAGATATTCCCAAGAAGCTCTTCTCCTTTATAGAGGTCACCCTTATCTCTGTAGGCTTCTTCTTTTGGATCCACTACAACGCGATAATCTGTTTTTTGATTATTTGCATCATATACTTCTCCGTTTTCTCGGACAGTATATGCTTGATTTTCCCCTTGTTTATATAGTAATTGATAGTGCTTATCTCCAACTTGTTGATAAGCTTTTTGAGGTTTGTTTGGCATTCCAAAGACAGCTCGACCTTCTGGAAACATATCGTAGATTGAAAAAATTCTCTTTGTGGTAGGATCTTGAACCAAGACCATATCGATATTAAGTGGAGATGGTGCCTGCGGATCTTTTGCTTCTGGATTGTCTCGCAAGTTGGTCAAGGTTAAGGTTGGCTGCCAAGTAGTTCCCCCATCCTCACTTCTCCTAACGACCATAGCAATATCTCCCCAATCAGAATGGTGGAGACGACGCTGATCTGCCCCTGCCAGTAATGTTCCTTTATCCGTACGTAGCAAAGCTGGAATCCGATAACTCTTAATTCCTTCACTATTTGGCTTACCATTGACACCGCTCATAAACAACTCTTGCTTCTCTGTCAAGACTGCCCCTTCAGGAAGTGACGGCTCAATATCTGTCACATCAAATAACTGGCTACGTTTTTTGACTTCCTCTGGAGTTAGAGCACGATTGTATACAGTCAGATTACGAATAGAGAGATTTGAGCCCCACTTCAGTTCTCCTGCTCTATTAGTTGCACCTAACTGAAGTTTATCCACATCTGGCATGTCTGCCAGGAATTTCCCTGACTTTTTATTCGTACGAGATAATACACCATTCACATAAAGACGAACCTGACCATTTGGACTATCCTTTCTTGGTCTTTCAACAGTAAAAGTAACCGAATTATACTTGCCTGGTCTAATCTTCAAAGGCGCATCTGTATAACTTCCATAAAATTGACTACCATCAGCTCCACGTCCCTCTATCAAAGCTGTCCCATTATTGATTGCCATTGTAAAGTACTCATTTACTTTAGTTGTACTGGAAGCAGAAAAGAGATTGTAAAAACTAGGACCATCAGCAGCCGGTTTGAACTCCACATGAACAGTTGCATTTTGGAGTCCCTTTACTTTCTCTAATTCATCAGACAAGTCTACTCTTTTTCCATTTGAATCATTCGTCTCTAAGTCATCTTTTTCTATCACTGTTTCGACATTTTCCAAATCTCGTGCATAGTAATCTCTTGGAATTTTTTCTTCTTGCTTATCTTCCCTTTCTTGTTCTTGCTCATTGCCAGAAAGTTCAGTCTCTGAAACAGACTCTACATGCTCTGCAGGAAGAGTTATATTTTCTCCTTCCTCAGAAGGCTGGCTCTTTTCTGTATCAGTTAGGGTTGAGCTCCCCCCCCCGAAAGTTGAGTTTCATTTGCCAGAGGTTGCTCACTCGCCCCTTCTTGAGCTAAAACAGGAGACGTTCCAAACACCACTGCTCCCACAATCATAGAAACCGCTCCTACCGATAGTTTCCTAATGCTATAACGACACTTACGTTCTTGAACACTCCGATTCATACTGATCCTCTCTATATCTATATCCCGATTTCTGAAATAAGACATTTACTCCAGAAAATGCACTTAGTTTGTCTTTTATTAACTTTCTTTTACTACAGTTCATTTAAATGACAAAAATGAACTAAACAAACTATCTCAAATTGGTGCCAAATTTCCCCTCTCCTTTCTCCAATCAGACTCCTACCAATCTAGTTTATCTACCAGGACACCGCTGCAATTAAACTAAAATATCTCTTTATAAGCAAATGATGGACATCAGCTTATGCTATTTACACCATACTTCCTGCTCAATCCTTATCGAACACTTTTTCAAATAGCTTTTCATAAGCATAAATACTTGTAGAAATAATGGGAAATATAATCAAGCTCACAATCAGAATCTTATCCAGCTTAAAGGGGACAATCCCAAATAAGTGAAGAAATAAATCAATCAGAAAACTGTCGAAAAAAACTGTCAAAAGTAGTTCAATTTGTCTTTTTCTCTGCTTTTTTGTCTTGAATGCCTTAAATATCATATTATTCCCCTTTTCTAAGCTTCAATCCCTTCTCTCTATCTGTCATTTCGCATAGCTGCTACTATTTTTACAGCAATCTATCTTTAAATATACATAAAGATAAGATTCTATCACTTTTTATAAGTGTTAGCAAATTTATTATACCTCATTTCTAAAACGCTTTCAATACAGTGTAGTATAATAGATTTTAGTTTCAAGAAACTCTTTTGTATAATAATATCCTTGAAAGTAGTTTCAGATGAACATTTATAGTCCATAAAAAGAAAACAGAGACTCATCTGTTTTTTACACTCAATGAAAATCAAAGAGCAAACTAAGAAGCTAGCCGCATGATGCTCAAAACACTGTTTTGAGATGGCAGATAGAACTGACGAAGTCAGCTCAAAACACCGTTTTGAGATGGCAGATAGAACTGACGAAGTCAGTAACCATACCTACGGCAAGGCGAAGCTGACGTGGTTTGAAGAGATTTTTGGAAAGTATTAACACCTACAGACAAGCCTGACGATAGCAAGAACTACCCTACTCGATAGGTATCGGCTTTTGCTTTCTGAAAAAAATTATTTTAAGCAATTTGACAAAGCTAGCAACAAAAAATTCTATAAATATTTCCATGATAAAACGCATAGTATCAAGTCTTCTTAATCCCCTGATACTATGCGTGTTTGTGATTTTTAAGATTTTGTGCCTAGAGTCGACTCCTTATTTTAGATATTTGAAAGGAATCTCACTCCCACAGAGCCAGTTATAAACCTGGTCATTGACAAAAACATTCATGGCTTCGTGGGCATACTCAGGCATGATGCGATAAGCCTTATCGCAGATCAAACGATTGTAAATCGCAAACTGGGTAATGGGATAGCAAACATCGTCGTCCAAGCCCGTAATCATCTTAACCTCACCTTGGATACGATGAGCAAGATTTTTGACATCGATATAGGCAAGGGTCGCCATGATTTCCTCCTCTGTTTCATGAAAAGGATCGTGGAACTTGAAATAACGGAAAAGTTCATCATAGGCCTCACTAGTATTGCCAATCTCAATCACCCGTCTGAAGTCTGACAAGAAGGGATAGATGGAAACTGTTTTCTGAATTCGAGGATTGAGCGCTGCTGCAACCAAAGCTAGAGCACCACCTTGAGAGGCACCATAGCTAGAAAGACGCTTCTCATCTACCTCAGGCAGATTAGCAATAATTTCAACCAACTGGTAAATATCCAGATAAACATCCTTATAAAAGAGGTGATCCCGACCCTCCACAGCACCACGGATAATATGTCCCTTAACCGTATTTCCTAGAGGAGAACGCAAACCGTCTTGTGAATAGCCCGACTGGCCTCGAACATCCATGGAAACAACACCGTAACCAGCTACGGTGAAGCCCAGCATGTCGGCCCAATCCCAACCACGTCCCATATAACCATGGAAATGGAAGATTAGCGGAACCTTCTCCTCACTCTTTGGAAGAACGACGCGTGCATAGACCTTGCCTTCCTTGCTTCCTTCAAATGTTAACTCATAGCACTTGACTTGAGGAATGTGGAAATCTCTTTCCTCCAAGTGGTAGGCTGGAAGCGTGGAAACTTTTTTCACTTCCTCATCCCAGAAAGCATCAAAATCTTCCGGAACCTCGTCCCTGCCTTTATAAGTCTTCATTTCTTCTAACAAAGCTGGATTTTTCATAGCATGCTCCTTTTATTTTGTAATCGCTACCACAACTGTAGCACATCTAAGAAAGCAATGCAAGAAAGAAGGATAAATAGAAAGTGAATTTAGCTTTTCCTCCTTCAAGCCTATTGACTGAAAGTAGTTTTAAAAACAAAAAAGAGCAGTTACGCTCTTTCTTATGTTTACACTAGTTTTTTGCTTCTTTCTTTTGAAAAGTGGTTGGGTAATTTACTTTAATTGTTACTGTCATCTGAGAGTCCTCGTTTCTTTTTGATGACTCTAGTATAAAGGCAAAACCTGAAATCTAGCTTAAGTTTTCCTTAGAGAAAGCTTAATCTAGGTGTTCTTTCTTCTCTAAATGAAGGGCAATCATGCACCACTCTGGATCCTCTTGCCAGCCTTCTATCGAACTAATGTATCTAGCAACCTTCCTGGCTTCTTCTAAAATCGGAAAATCTTCGATAATATCAGCTACTTGAAACTCTGGGAGTCCTGACTGTCTGGTTCCAAAAATCTCACCAGAACCACGCATTTTCAAATCTTCCTCCGCAAGGACAAATCCATTGGTCGTTTCTGTCATGATGCGCATGCGGTCTTTCCCAGAATCAGTCTTGGGATTGGCAACGAGAACAGCATAGGACTGCTTGTCCCCCCGACCCACACGACCTCTGAGCTGGTGAAGCTGACTAAGCCCGAAGCGATCGGCATCCATGATGATCATGACAGTCGCATTTGGAACATTGACCCCAACCTCGATAACCGTTGTTGAAACTAGAATATCTGTTTTTCTCTCCTTGAAATCCTGCATGATCTGGTCTTTTTCGTCACTCTTCATCTTACCATGTAGAAGAGCCACTTCTGCCTTACCTGCAAAATGAGCCGTCAACTCCTCTGATAAGGCAATGGCATTTTTCAAATCCAGAGCTTCTGATTCTTCAATCAAGGGAGAGATGACATAGGCTTGAGAACCTTTTTGAATTTCCCCCTCTAACCAAGTCAAGACCTGAGGTAAGTGCTCATGCTTAATCCAGCGTGTCACAATAGGCTTCCGACCTGCTGGCATCTGGTCGATAATGGAAACATCCATATCTCCGAAGGCTGTGATGGCCAGCGTCCGTGGAATGGGAGTCGCCGTCATCATGAGGACATCTGGATTGTCGCCTTTTTCCCGTAAAATACGCCTTTGCCCCACACCAAAACGGTGCTGTTCATCGATGATAATCAAGCCAAGGCGAGCATAATCCACTCCATCCTGAATCAGAGCGTGGGTTCCGATAATCAAATCAGCCTCACCCTTGGCAATGGTCTCCAAGACTTCTCTCTTTTCTGCAGCTTTTAAGGAACCTGTCAAGAGAGCCAGTTTCAAGTCTGGAAAAAGGTTCTGTAAACTCTCAAAATGTTGCTCTGCGAGAATTTCTGTTGGTACCATGAGGGCTGATTGGTAGCCAGCTGTCACTGCCGCAAACATAGCCAAGCCAGCGACCACCGTTTTTCCGCTCCCCACATCCCCTTGCAAGAGACGATTCATGTGGTGATCCGACTTCATGTCTGTCAAAATTTCCTGTAAACTCTTTTCTTGAGCTGGGGTCAAGGAAAAAGGTAGATTTTCTTTAACTACTGTCACTTTTTCCTGAGACCAATTCAGAACCAGACCACTTCCCTGAACTCTATTTTCAGACTTGAGCGTCTGCAATTGCATTTGAAAATAAAAGAGTTCCTCAAATTTGATACGGCGAAGAGCCTGCTTGTATTCTGCCAAATCCTTTGGAAAATGCATAGCTCGGACTGCCTGACAACGGGACATGAGTTTGTATTTGTCTAGTAAAGACTGGGGCAGATTTTCTTCTATCAAGAGGTCCAGTCCCTGATCAAAGGCTGTCTTGATAACTTTGACCAGACTGGCCTGACTGATTCCCTGAGCCAAGCGATAGACAGGTTGGAGATCATCTTCCACCTGAGCCAGGACCTTCATCCCAGTCAGACTAGCCTTGGCACGCTCCCATTTTCCAAAGACAGCAAGAGTTGCTCCCAACTCTATCTTATCTACTAGATAGGGCTGGTTAAAGAAGTTCACCGCAAAAACGACTTCTCCCTGCTTGAGGCTAAAGCGCAGACGATTGCGCTTGAAACCATAATACTGGACACTGGCAGGAGTCACTACTTGTCCAGACAGAACTGCCTTTTCTCCGTCTTCCAGCTCCAGCACTTGCTTGGTTTTGAAATCTTCATATCTGAAAGGAAAGTAAAGCAAGAGGTCTTGCAAGTTTTCAATTCCTAGTTTGGCGTATTTTTCTGCTGACTTTGGTCCCACACCAGGTAAGACATGCAAGGGTTGATGTAGATTCATGCTCCACTCCTTTCTTTTCTAATCATATTCTCTCGGAATGCGGTCGCTGAGAAGACAAACCACCTCATAGTTAATAGTCCCACGGTAGGACGCTACCTGAGTTGCAGTGATTTCCTTATCCCCATTGGAGCCAATCAAGGTTACCTTGGTTCCGAGTGGGTAAGGCTTAGGCAATCGAATAGTGATTTGGTCCATCGAAACCCTGCCGACAATTGGGCAAGCTTGGCCATCTACCAAGACAGAGAAATTTTCCATGTCTCTTGTCCATCCATCTGCATAGCCGATTGGCACGGTCGCGATGACCTGCTCGCTATCTGCCTGATAGGTCGCCCCGTAGCCCATGCAAGCTCCAGCTGAAACTGTCTTGACATGAACCAGAGCAGACTCCAAGGTCAAGGCTGGAATCAAGTCATAGGGTAAATCCAAGACCTCTCCGCTAGGATTAAGACCATACATAGCATCTCCCATACGAACCGCATTGAAAATAGTCTCTACATGCCAAAGAGTCGTTGCTGAGTTGCTGGCATGAACCAGCTCTGGAAGACCTTTCATACTTGATAGAATGGTTTTAAACCGTTCTAACTGGGCATTAAAATAGTCATCTGATTCCTCATCAGCAGTCGCAAAGTGGGTAAAGATTCCTTCAACACGAACACCGTGTTGTCTGATCAAGTCTTGAGCCTGATCAGCCTCACTAGCCTCTCTAAAACCAATCCGTCCCATGCCTGAGTCAATCTTGAGGTGGACAGTCAAGCCAGTTAAATCTGCTTCCTTATCTAAGAGTGCTTGAATCCACTCCAGTCCAGCCACTGTCAAGGTGATGTCATATTCTTTAGCTAGAGCAACAACTTCTAGCTCAGAAACTCCTAAAATGAGGATTGGCTTGCTGAGTCCAGCTTGTCTGAGTTCAATAGCTTCATCAATATTGGAAACGCAGAAGCCATCGACATCATCTTGAATCGCATTGGCAACAGCTACTGCCCCATGCCCATAGGCATTGGCTTTGACCACTGCCCACTTGAGTGTCCCCTCAGGGATATGAGCCCCCATTTGCTGAATATTGTGTCGAATAGCTCCCAGATGAATCAGAGCCTTGGTTGGTCTATGCGGACTAGCTTGCATGATTTTCCTCCAAAATGACACTGGCTGTCACAAACTGATCGGTATGGCTGATAGATAGCCAAATTTTTCCTGAAAATGGTGACTGACTAAAATAAGGCGCCCCGCGTTCATTGTTTAAGACTTCTAAATCCTGAAAACCGAGCTTGCCAATTCCCGTTCCCATGGCCTTGGAAAAGGCTTCTTTAGCCGACCAGCGACCAGCCAAATATTCGATTTGCCTGCGCCCTTTAAGACTGTTAAACCGTTCCATTTCCTTGGCTGTCAGCACGCGCTTGGCAAAGCCTTCATGTCGTGCAGCCGCTCTTTCTATCGAAGCCAATTCTTCGATGTCAATTCCGTGTCCAACTATCATTCTCATCAAAAGGAGTTGAGATTCCCCAACTCCATCCTTTTCACTTATTCTGCCAAGGTAGCATAGATTTCTTCTACCAAAGCCTCTGTATTTTCCCAACCTAGGCAAGGATCTGTAATAGAGCAGCCAAAGACCTCTGGTTGGTTTTGACGACCATCTGCTAGGTAAGATTCAATCATAAATCCTCGAACTGTCTTTTTAATTTTCTCATTCCAATCACGATTTTGCAAGGTCTGGCGAACAATTCGAATCTGCTCCATATACTGCTTGCCTGAGTTATCATGGTTGGTATCAATGAGGATAAAGGGATTTTCAAGTCCCATGGTTTCATAGCGTTCAATGGCTTGGAGTAGGTTTTCATAGTAGTAATTCGGCATATAATTGCCATACTCGTTAACTGCTCCACGGAGGATGACATGGGACAAAGGATTACCTGAAGTCTCAACTTCCTGCCCATGATAAAGGAAGGTTTGCTTATTTTGAGCAGCATAGATGGCGTTAAACATAACACCCAAATTTCCTGAGGTTGGATTTTTCATCCCTACTGGTGCATCAATCCCAGAAGCCACAAAGCGGTGCTCTTGGTCTTCCACAGAACGAGCTCCAACAGCATGGTAGCTGACCAAGTCATCCACCAAGATTAGATTTGACGGATAAAGCATCTCATCTGCCGTCGTCAAACCAGTCTCTGTAATCACTCGGTAGTGCAACTGGCGCACAGCCTGCAAACCGTTAATCAGGCTTGGAGCCTTAGAAGTGTCTGGCTGGTGAACCAACCCTTTATAGCCGTCTCCGTTGGTACGAGGCTTAGCAGTATAAACGCGCATAACCATGAAAATCTTGTCCGCTACCTTCTTTTGCAAGGCTGACAAGCGGCGGGCATATTCCAAGACAGCTTCTTCATTATCAGAAGAGCAAGGACCAATTACCAAAAGGAGACGGTCATCTTCCCCTGAAATAATGTCTGCCAATTCCCTGTCACGGCTTTCCTTGAGTCTCAAGGCTTCCGCAGACAATTGGGTTTCAGCCTTAATGACTTCCATATCGATTTCTTGACCTTTTTCAATAAATGCCATCTTATTCTCCTAACGTTTTGTAAATTTCTCTGACAAGAGCTTCTGTGTTATCCCAACCCAAGCAAGGGTCTGTGATAGACTTACCAAATACTTCTGGCTCATTTTGTCGACCATCTTCCAGATAAGACTCAATCATAAAACCACGAACGAACTGCTTAATTTTTTCATTCCAAGCACGGTTAATCAAGGTCTGGCGGACAATTCGGATCTGTTCCATATACTGCTTACCAGAATTGTCATGATTGGTATCAATGATGATAAAAGGATTTTCCAAGCCCATTTTCTCATACTGGGCAATGGTCTCAATTAAATTGTCATAATAGTAGTTGGGAATATTGTTACCATACTCATTAAGAGCACCACGAAGAATAGCGTGTGAAAGCGGGTTCCCAGTTGTTTCTACTTCTTTTCCTAAGAAAAGGAAACTTTGTTTGTTTTGAGCAGCATAAATCCCATTAAACATGACATTGAGATTTCCAGAGGTTGGATTTTTAAAACCAGTAGAAAATCCTGCCCCACTTGCCACAAAGCGGTGTTGCTGGTCTTCAACTGAACGGGCACCAACTGCCATGTAAGAAATCAAATCATCTACAAGCGGAAGGTTTTCAGGATAAAGCATTTCATCAGCAGTTGTCATCCCTGTTTCTGTGATGACACGATAGTGAAGATGGCGAACGGCTTTGATTCCATTGATAAGACTAGGCGCTTCTGTCGCGTTAGGCTGGTGAATCAAGCCCTTATAGCCATCTCCGTTGGTACGGGGTTTGGCAGTATAAACACGCATAACCATAAAGATACGATCTGCCACTTCTTCTTGTAGGACTGCCAAACGCTTAGCGTATTCAAGGACAGCTTCTTCGTTGTCAGATGAGCACGGACCGATTACCAAGAGAATCCGCTGGTCTTCTCCACGCATGATGGCTTCTAGCTCTTGATCGCGCTGTGATTTTCTCTCCAAAGCTTGGCCTTCTAATTTTGATAAGGCACGAACTTCTTCGATATTTATTTTAGGACTTTTTGCTGTAAATACCATAAGTCATCTCCTTATAAAGCAAACGGATACCAAGTAAAAATTTACTTTTCACAAGATATCCGCCTCTAAACTATCTCATTTTATTGTCTTTTACCGTGACAATTTTTAAACTTCTTACCAGAACCACATGGGCAAAGTTGATTGCGTCCAATCTGGCTCAAATCCAAATCTTCTGGCATACTTGCTTGGTGAGCAGCGATATTGCGAGTCGCTGTTGTACTGATATGGCGTTCTGCCTGTGGTCTTTCTTGTTCATGAATTTGTGCTTTCATCATCAAGCGTGTCACATCAAACTCAATCGAACCAATCATATCATTAAACATACGGAAACCTTCTGCCTGATACTCAACAACAGGGTTGTTCTGAGCATAACCACGAAGTCCAACCGCGTTACGCAATTGATCAAGGGCATCGATATGATCTGTCCACTTGTTATCCACCACTCGTAGAATCAAAACTTTTTGGAATTCTTTAACTGCTTCTTCATCGCGTAGTTTTGAAACCTGACTATCATAAACCTTCAAGGCACGTTGGAAAAGCTCTTCCTTGATGGCCTTATCAGACAAGCCTGACAAATCTTCCATCGTAATAGAATCTTCTGGAAGCAAGTTGTACTTAGCAAAGTTCAAAATTGCTTCAAGTTTTTCATCTTGTTTGGCACGCGCATGACCATCGACGACACGTTCAATCGTGCGTTTGTGCATAGCCTGAATTTCAGGTGCCAAGTCACGGTCTGCAGTGATGACATCGTAACGTTGAGCATAGATAATCTCACGTTGTTCACGCATGACATCGTCGTATTGAAGGACTTGTTTACGGGTATCGTAGTTATTTCCTTCGACACGTTTCTGAGCTGCCTCAACCTGACGCGTCAACATACGAGACTCAATGGCCTCTTCAGACATATTCAAGCGTTCAAATATGCCTTTCAAGCGTTCAGAACCAAAACGTTTCATCAAATCATCTTCAAGAGAGAGGTAGAATTGTGACTCACCTGGATCTCCTTGACGACCTGAACGTCCACGAAGCTGGTTATCGATACGACGACTTTCATGACGTTCTGTACCAATCACACAAAGTCCTCCAAGTTCACGAACACCTTCACCAAGCTTGATGTCGGTACCACGACCCGCCATGTTGGTTGCGATGGTAACGGCACCACGTTGACCAGCATTCATGATGATTTGGGCTTCTCTATAGTGATTTTTGGCATTCAAGACTTCGTGAGGAACACCAGCTGCGACCAATTTCTTAGAAATGTAGTCACTAGTTTCAACCGCTACTGTACCAACCAAGACAGGCTGACCCTTTTGGTAACGAGCCTTAACGTCTTCGACAACCGCTTTAAACTTAGATTCGATACTTGCATAAAGAAGGTCTGAGTGGTCAATCCGTTGAACAGGACGGTTTGTTGGGATTGGAATAACACGAATGTTGTAGATTTCACGGAATTCTTCTTCCTCAGTCTTACCTGTCCCCGTCATACCAGACAATTTCTTGTACATACGGAAAAGGTTTTGATACGTGATTGAGGCAGATGTCTTGGTTTCATCCTGGATTGGCACACCTTCTTTGGCTTCAATAGCTTGGTGCAAGCCATCAGAATAACGACGACCTTCCATGGTACGACCTGTAAATTGGTCGACAATCAAGATTTCTTGCTCTTCGCTCACCACATAGTCAATATCGAGAAGCATGATGTAGTTGGCACGAAGGGCATTATCGATAAAGTGAGTAAGAGCTACGTTTTCGATGTCATAGAGATTTTCAAGCTTGAAGTAGCTTTCAGCCTTGTCAATCCCTGAATCAGACAAACCAATAGTCTTAGACTGCACATCGATGATGTAGTCGTCTTTGTCCAAAGATTTTACATAGTGGTCTGCCATATGGTAGAGCTGACTGGTTTCAACTGCATTAGCACCTGATACGATCAAAGGTGTACGGGCCTCGTCAATCAAGATAGAGTCAACCTCATCGACCAAGGCATAGTTAAGCGGACGTTGTACCATGTTTTCAGCACGAACGACCATGTTATCACGTAGGTAGTCAAATCCGATTTCTGAGTTGGTTGAGTAGGTAATGTCACACTCATAGGCTTCTTTTTTCTCCATTGGAGATTTGGCAGCCAAGTTAATCCCTACTGACAAACCAAGCCATGAGTACAATTCACCCATCTCAGTCGCGTCACGTTCTGATAGGTATTCGTTAACCGTAACTACGTGAACCCCTTTGCCTGAAAGGGCATTGAGGTATACCGGCATAGTCGCAGTCAAGGTTTTCCCTTCCCCTGTACGCATCTCTGGCACGTCACCATGGTGAAGAACGATTCCCCCCATGACCTGAACCTTATATGGGAAGAGACCTAGGACACGTTTGGCACCCTCACGGACAACCGCAAATGCTTCATAAAGCAATGAATCCAGCGATTCTCCATTTTGATAACGTTCTTTAAATTCAACTGTTTTTGCTTTTAGTTGGTCATCAGTCAAAGCAGCCATTTGGTCTTCGTATTTGAAAACCTTGTCAGCCATCTTTTCCAGACGACGGATTTCTCCTTTATCATTTTCGATAATTGTTTTTAAAATATTAGCCATGTTTTTCCTTACTTTAAATTCCGAATATTTTAGAATGTTCTTTTAATTTTAGCACAATTACTGATTATTTTCAAGGAAGAATCCCCATTTTGAAAAGGAAAAAGAGGCTAGTTTTCAAGCTAACCTCTCTGACTTTTATGATACTTTAATTGCCAAGAATCGGCAAAATGGCAAATAGGATAAATAGATTTATCCAAAAAGAAAGACAACAGATAAGTCCAAAAACAAAGAGACTGACTTTCTTGGACAGCAAGGCCATCAAAATGGACAGAATTCCAAAAACTAGTAAAACTTTCTGCATGATTAAGAGATTGATAGATATTCCCAGAACTGGTTTATCCCAAGGAAGAAAGAAGAAAGCCAGCCAGATCAGCAGAACTAAACCAATATAGACCTTAGAATAGCGTGTAATAAATGATTTTAGATGTGCCATAAGCCACCTCCTAAGCTTGTATATCTTTTGAATACTGTATATGCCCATTTTCGACAACTAATACATCTGTACAAAGGTCTGAAATATCTTCCGATATGTGTGATGTCAGGATAACCAGACCATTTTCTTTTTTAAGGTAAGATAAAATGACCTGTTTGGTTAACCTCACACTCTTCTCATCCAAAGCATTCATGGGTTCATCGAGAAAGAGTATAGATGGTTCGGCAATAAAGGCTTGAATCAAAGCCATTTTTTGTTTCGTTCCTAAGGATAAATGACGGTACTCAACGTCTTCAAATTCCTGTAAATCATAATATTGGATCCAATCGGCAATTCTTTTTTCCGTAACTTTAGATGAAAAATACCTCAACAATTCCAAATTTTCTCTAAGGGATAAATGAGATAAAAACTCGACTTTTTCAATTAAAACCCCTGCATCCTGAATATAATGATTTTTTATCCCGTAGACTTCCCCATCTTGAAGAACTTTTCCTTTGTCAAGCTTAATATAACCAGCAAGTGCCTTTAAAAGAACCGTCTTGCCAGATCCATTATCACCTTTAAGGCCATAAATTTTTCCTGATTGAAAGACCAGATTTAACTCATTTAAAATAGGTCTTTTCCCATAAATTTTCTGTCCATTTATAATTTCAAGTCTCATCGTTTATCCTTTCTTAAATTTCTCTTCCAAGCGACTAACAATCAAGATAACTAATAAACTTAAGAGTCCTAAATACACTGTTACAATATGATCCATCATCCATTCTTGTCCCACAAATGCTAAAAAATAGAGAAAAAAGGAAAAACCAGCGCCCGCACTAATCAGTGCTATCAGATAAGACAGTAGCAAGTACAACATCATTAACTGAGCAAGTAAAAAGAAAAGTACGACTGTTTTGAAATGAATTCCTAGAGGAAGTAAACCAAGGAACCAGACAAATAAATCTTGAGTAAAAAATTTAGAGATGACAACCAATCGTTTCCTTGTATAATCGAAAAAGGAGCTTGATTGATAGCGAATCAAGTGATGGTAATGGTCTGCCAAATCAGTTTCAAGCAAAATAACAGAGAGCCATCCTACCATGAAAAGCGAAAGGTTTAACAAGAGTTTGGGGATTTCTAAATTCACTTCAGAATAGTCATTATAGGAAAAGATTGAAATCAATTCTCTCTTGAAAAAGAGAAAAACATCCTGCTTTTGAACCGCTGTTGACAATAGATAGTTTATCAAAATCATCATCAGAACTATACGAAGTAGTAAAACGATCTTTCTCTTTAGCAAAATATTGTTAAAATTCTTAAACATTATCTTCATATTTTTCAAGCACCATATAGGGGACAATATAAAGGATATAAGGAGTAAAGAGTTTCATCAAACTGACATCCCCATAGCTAGCTTGCATCAAACTCGTCATAGGAACCATATAGTAAGGCAAGGCACTATAGAGTAACATAGAACCAAGCCAAAGAAACATCAAATAGGCAATTGCCGAACGAGTCACATTCCCTAAATAATCAACTATTTTTAAAAAATAGACTGCATTGATGAAAATACCGATTAGTAGGACACAAGTAAAGAACAAATAGCTTGTTATCTCTCCATCTAGGAGCCTTTGTAAACTACTCCCATCAGAAAATAGAGAATTCCATTCAAGAGGAGAAAAAGTCCCAAAGAAATAAGTTAAAATTGCAATTATCAGCACAGTCACTAAATATATCACACAAGGGATACTTGCAACTTGCAAAGTCAACTTTCTTTTTACCCCTTGATAACTCACTTCTCTTCCAATACTCAATCGTAAAACTTTATTTTTCAGCTCAATATATTGAAAACCTAGCAAAACAATGATGATTGGAATAATAAATGATTGATAAAAACCTAGATTGAACTGGAGAATACGAAAATCTAATGCTGATTTTAATAAGTCATTTTTAATTGCTTGTCCATCGAATTTAGCTAGATCGGGCGCATGAATATCAAAAAAGAAATAAGTCATCAAAACATCACGATAAACCAAAGCAAGAAAAAGCAAAGTAAGCAAGACATAAACAAATTTATGCCTTGCCAAAGTTAAGAGAGGAATCTTCATAAGCCACCTCCTATTAAAAAACCGATATAAATCAATGCCTCCCCGCTTTAGACTTCCCTAACTCCTTTCTTAGTCTAAGCATTTTTTTGAAACAAGAATAAGTTAACCTATTCAGACCAATAGCTAGCAGAATAAAAAGAAACCAAATGCCCCATAACTTGATATCTGTCAAATTTCTCAAGACGATATTGAAAAACAGAACTGAAATAACTGTCCAAGCAAGGCTAAAAAGAGCATAGAGGGGGATGTAAAACCAGTAAAAATAGTAAAAAATTGGGAAAAATTTACTTTCTCTATTATCCTTTTCAATCCAATTGAAAAAGTAAAACCAGGGCAATAAGATTATAAATTTAAACAAATGTTTCATCGATACCTCCTTTTTGATAGCGTTTTCTATTATTTTATTATATCAAAAAAATCTGGAAATGTCATTCCAGATTCTACTTTTTATTTGCGTTTTCTTGCGATGAGATGAATCGGTGTTCCCTCAAAAACAAAGGCCTTGCGGATTTGATTTTCCAAGAAACGCAGGTAAGAAAAGTGCATGAGTTCTTCTTCATTGACAAAGATGACAAAGGTTGGTGGTTTGGTTGCCACTTGGGTCGCATAGAAAATCTTGAGACGTTTTCCTTTGTCTGTCGGTGTTGGGTTGATGGCAATGGCATCCATGATGACATCGTTCAAGACAGCTGATGGAATACGTGTATTTTGACTTTCGCTGATTTGCTTAATCATCTCAGGAAGTTTGTGGAGACGTTGCTTGGTCAAAGCGGATACAAAGATAATCGGTGCGTAAGGCAGGTATTGGAACTGCTCACGGATATCTTCTTCCCAGTTTTTCATAGTGTGGTTATCTTTTTCAAGCGTATCCCACTTGTTGACCACGATAATCATCCCTTTACCAGCTTCATGGGCAAATCCTGCGATACGCTTGTCGTACTCACGAATGCCTTCTTCCGCATTGATGACCATCAAGACCACATCTGAACGGTCAATAGCACGCATGGCACGCATAACAGAGTATTTCTCGGTATTTTCATAAACCTTACCAGACTTACGCATACCAGCCGTATCAATCATGGTAAACTCTTGACCATCTGTATCTGTAAAGTGGGTATCAATGGCATCACGAGTTGTTCCAGCAACAGGACTAGCAATAACACGGTCTTCGCCCAAGATAGCATTGATCAAACTTGATTTTCCAACGTTTGGACGACCAATCAGGCTAAACTTAATGACATCTGGATTTTCTTCTTCATATTCATTTGGAAGGTTTTCCACAATCGCATCTAGTACATCCCCTGTACCGATACCATGGACAGATGAGATAGGCAGTGGTTCACCCAAACCGAGGGCATAGAAATCATAGATATCATTTCGCATCTCAGGGTTGTCCACCTTGTTAACTGCGAGGATAACTGGTTTGTGGGTCTTATAAAGCTTACGGGCTACGTATTCGTCTGCATCGGTAATTCCTTCCTTACCGGACACGACAAAGACGATAACATCTGCTTCTTCCATGGCAATTTCTGCCTGGTGCTTGATTTGTTCCATGAAAGGAGCATCGACATCATCAATTCCTCCTGTATCAATCATGCTAAAAGAACGATTGAGCCACTCACCCGTTGCATAAATACGGTCACGTGTCACTCCTTCGACATCTTCTACAATGGAGATTCGCTCACCAGCGATCCGATTAAATAGGGTTGATTTCCCAACATTGGGACGTCCTACAATGGCAATAGTTGGTAGGGCCATAATTTCTCACTTTCTACAATAACTTCTTCTGTTCAAGATTTTTTCTAGTTGAGCTTGGTTCAGCTTGACCAAACTGTTCTGCTAGACGCTGACTCCAGCTTGTGGTCGCACGCGCCCCAGCATAGTCAGCCTGTACACGGTCATAAGCCTCAATCACATCAACTGTTTGTTCCTGATATTCTTCCTCAAACACCACTTGATTCAATGGCAAGCGAGGTTTAACTTCATGTTCTTGATTTGGCACACCCAGTGCCATCCCAAAAACAGGATAGGTGTAGTCAGGCAGGTTAAAGAGCTCTGCCACTTCTTCTGATTTGTAACGCACCAAGCCAATAATGACACCACCATAGCCCAAGCTTTCAGCTGCCAGCAGGGCATTTTGACCAGCAAGAGCCGCATCGACTGAACTAATCAAGAGACCTTCTACACCTTGGGGTTGGAATGAATCGGTATGAAGCTGGGCTCCCTTTTCTGCTCGGTTCAAGTCTCCGACAAAGAGAAGGAAAACAGCAGACTGGCGAATAGCTTCTTGAGGTACCAATTCATACAGAGCATCTTTCTTTTCTTGACTTCGTACCACAATCACAGAGTAGGATTGGAAATTCTTCCAAGACGAGGCCATCTGGGCTGCTGTCAGGATTTCAGTCAAGTCTTCCTGAGGGAGGGCTTGCTCCTTAAATCTTCGAACAGACTTATGAGCTTTCATCAGTTTAATGGTTTCTGTCATCGACGGTTTACTCCTTCTAAACGAGTCTCCTCAGCCAAATAACGGATGCGTTCCATGACGCGTCTGGCTTCCCAGGTTTCGTCATTTCCATGCTTCCCTTTAGCGAAATGCAGCTCCAAGTCTTCAAAGTTGAAGTTGGAAGTGAAAAAGGTCGGTAAGTTTTCCTGCATCCGATATTGGAGAATGACTTGCAGGATTTCATCCCGCACCCAAGCTGTTGATTGCTCGGCACCAATATCATCTAAAATCAGGACTTCAGAAAGCTTAATCTCATCTACCAAGGTCTTAACATTGCCATCACCGATAGCATTTTTGACATCGATGACAAAACTAGGATAGTGGAGGAGAGTGGAGGAAACACCACGTTTTTCTGACAAATCATGGGCTAAGGCAGCCACCATGAAACTTTTACCCACACCAAAGTCTCCATATAAGTAAAGACCTTTTCGAATAGCTGGATATTGCTCCACGAAGGCTAATAGCTTTTCAAAAACTGGTAAGCGCCCCAAATCATCCAAGTCTACTTGAGCCAAACTAGCTTGCTTGAGACTGGCTGGCAGATTGATTAACTTGAGACGGTTCTTAATAGCCGCTTCTTTTTCCGCTGCGATTAGTTCAGGAGTTTCTTCATAAGAAACGTCCGCATAACCATGATTCATAACCAAAATCGGCTTGTAGCCTTTGGCGATATAATCCGTATCACCACGAAGAAACTTGTCGCGCTCGGTGATGTACTGATTAAACTTGGAGATACTGCGATTTAATTCCTCTGGAGTCAGGGATTCTTGCTGGATAAAGGCCGCAACATCAGGATCCTTCATGATTTTCTGGACCAAATCTTGATAATGAAAACGGCTAGGTTGACGTTTGAGTACGTCTCCGACACTTTCCATCTAATCTCCTCCTTTTTCTAATCGAGCTAATAGTTCTTGTTTCTTACGTTCTAGTTCCAGACGAGTTTCCTCGCTGGTTTCATTCTTATAATCTGGATTGCTCCACTTGGGTACATTGGACTTTCTAGGACTCGGTTTACTGCCTTTTTGAGCCTGACTCTTCTGCCCACGCTCACGGATCCGCAAGACTGCCTCTTCTGCCGAATGAATCTTTTGATAGGCATAGTCATTGGCCACTTTCATGGCATATTTCTCATTGATATTTGCCGAATCTACCTTGTTAAAGGTCAACAAGAGAATGATATTAATAACTTCGTCCAGTAAGCCCAAGCCAGCCATCTGTTGCAAGAGGTCTCTTTCTGTTTGGGTAATGGTTCCCTTGCGTGTTTGCTTGATTTCTGCCAAGAACTGCAAGGCCGTTTTACTTTTGGCTTCTTTGATAATGGTTGTTTCCTTAGGACTAAAGTCAGAGGAAACAGGTTTTTGAGCAATTTTTTCCCGCATGCGTTTGGTTGAAATAACCTGGGAAATAGCTGTTGACTTGGCCAATTGATAGGTTTCAAACCAAGTCCACTTCTTTTCCTCAGCAATGGCAAACAGGTTCAAAACATCGGACTGCTCATCCGCAAAGCGAAGCCCATCTCGAGCCATAAGCTGACGAAAATGGTCTAAGTCAAAATCGTTGGCCACTTTCTTCTTGAGACCAAGGTCTTCTTGACTTCCCTGTTCTGCCAAGTCTGGAAAGACTTGATTGAGTGAGACAGCTATTTCTTCTCCCTCAGCACTCTCAACTTTCAAATCCTCCACAGCTGCATCACCAATCTTTTTCTCTAAAAGTCTACGATAAACAGGATGCTCCAAGAAATCTTGACTTGAAAGAGGAGCATGGATAACTATCTGATAGGTATCACCCTTTTGATAGAGGGTCAAGAGATTAAAAGCAGATAGGATTTTCAAAGATTTTAAAAGTCTGTCCATCCCAAAATTGAGATGATTGAGAATGCTTGAAAAAAGGTATTCCTTTCTGCCATTATCCCAAAAACTAATCGTATAAAGATAAAGGCTCAGTGCCTCCTGACCGATAATCGGGAGGTAGCACTGTACCAGAGATGAGGTATCTTGCGACACCCGATTATTCTTTAGATAAGAAAAACGGTCAATTGGTTTCATTTATCTTTCCTTTTTCTTTTTAGAGGACTGGGTGATTTGTTGGAGCAAGCTCTCTAACTCACTGACATCCTTAAAACTACGATAGACACTGGCAAAACGTACATAGGTAATCTCGTCCAGTTCAGCCAACTCCTCCATGACGAGTGAACCAATGTCCTCACTTTGAATTTCATTTTCATTTCGACCACGGAGTTTCTGTTCGATACGATTGACTACCATGTTGATTTCATCACTTGACACAGGACGTTTCTGGGCTGAGCGGATAATCCCATTAAAGATTTTATCTCTGGAGAATTGTTCCCGTGTGCCATCTTTTTTAACAACCACTAAGGTTCTTTCTTCTACTCGTTCGTAGGTTGTAAAACGGTGTTGGCATTCATCGCACTCACGTCTTCTACGAATGGTGTTCCCTTCTTCTGCTTGGCGACTATCGATAACACTTGACTTGGTAGCCCCACATTTTGGACAACGCATCCTTTCCCTCCTTATCGTTTTCTTTTCATTATACCATTTTTTAAGCGATTCCCAAAACAATTCTTCTTTTTGCTTGACAAGTTTTTTGTTTTGTTGTATTATTTAATTAAGACAAATAGATAAAAAGAAAGGAGACCAAGATGTCTTGGACATTTGACAACAAAAAACCCATCTATTTACAGATTATGGAGAAAATCAAGCTTCAGATTGTTTCCCATACACTGGAAGCCAATCAACAACTTCCAACCGTGAGAGAGCTAGCGAGCGAGGCCGGTGTCAATCCAAACACCATCCAAAGAGCCTTGTCAGACCTTGAACGAGAAGGATTTGTCTACAGCAAGCGAACAACTGGACGATTTGTGACTGAGGATAAGGAACTGATTGCCCAATCACGCAAACAATTATCGGAAGAAGAATTGGAACACTTCGTTTCCTCCATGACCCATTTTGGCTATGAAAAAGAAGAACTACCAGGCGTAGTCGGCGATTATATTAAAGGAGTTTAAGCCTATGTCATTACTAGCATTTGAAAATGTATCCAAATCTTATGGAGCAACCCCAGCCCTTGAAAATGTTTCTCTTGACATCCCAGCTGGAAAAATTGTTGGTCTCCTTGGGCCAAACGGCTCAGGAAAAACAACCCTGATTAAACTAATCAATGGCCTCTTACAACCAGATCAAGGACGTGTCCTTATCAACGACATGGACCCAAGCCCAGCAACCAAGGCCATCGTAGCTTATTTACCTGATACCACCTATCTCAATGAGCAAATGAAGGTCAAAGAAGCCCTAACCTACTTCAAGACCTTCTATAAAGATTTCAATCTTGAACGTGCCCATCATCTACTTGCAGACCTTGGTATTGATGAAAATAGTCGTCTCAAGAAACTATCAAAAGGAAACAAGGAAAAAGTCCAATTGATTTTGGTTATGAGCCGTGATGCTCGTCTCTACGTTCTAGACGAACCCATTGGTGGGGTGGATCCAGCAGCCCGTGATTATATCCTCAATACCATTATCAACAACTACTCCCCAACTTCTACTGTTTTGATTTCTACCCACTTGATTTCTGATATCGAGCCAATCTTGGATGAAATTGTCTTCCTCAAAGATGGAAAAGTCGTCCGTCAAGGCAATGTAGATGACATTCGCTATGAGTCGGGTGAATCCATTGACCAGCTCTTCCGTCAGGAATTTAAGGCCTAATCAAAGGAGATTATTTATGTTTTGGAATTTAGTTCGCTACGAATTTAAAAATGTTAACAAGTGGTATTTAGCCCTCTACGCAGCCGTGCTAGTCCTTTCAGTCCCCCTAGGAATGCAAGGACACTACTATAATTATATATCTTTCAAAGATAGCCAACCTTTCCTATTTATCTTTCTGGCTCTCGTCTTTGGTGGCTTGATAATTACACTTGGGATTTCAACCATTTTCTTGATTATCAAACGCTTCAAAGGTAGTGTCTATGACCGCCAAGGCTATCTGACTTTGACCTTGCCAGTTTCTGAGCACTATATCATCACTGCTAAATTAGTCGGAGCCTTTATCTGGTCTATACTTAGCTCGGCTGTACTGGCTCTAAGTGCTTTTCTTATTGTGACTATAACGGTTCCAGAATGGATGTCACATTATGACTTGTTCCCACTTGTAGGAACATACCTTCCTCAACTCTCTCTTGTGGGGTTATCCTTCCTACTAAATACCGTTTCTGGAATCCTCTGCATCTACTTGGCTATTTCCATTGGACAGCTTTTCAATGAATACCGTACAGCACTCGCTGTTGCAGCCTACATTGGGATCCAAATCGTCATTGGCTTTATTGAAGTTTTCTTCAATACCAGTACTAACTTCTATGTCAATTCACTTGCAGGATTTAATGATAATTTCTATATGGGAGCAAGCATAGGCATTGTTGAAGAACTCATATTCATAGCTATCTTTTATCTCGGAACCTACTATATTTTGAGAAACAAGGTTAACTTGCAATAGTTTTAAAATCAAAAAGGATAACATCTCATCACAGAGAGGCTATCCTTTTTGATTTTATCTCATTTTCCGTCTAACTTTATCTTACAGACGAATCCTTCTAACCAATTAATACTCTTCGAAAATCTCTTCAAACTACATCAGCTTCACCTTGCCGTA
>NZ_VMMR01000003.1:24504-43510 GCF_013277285.1 Streptococcus sp. 339
ACCTCAAAGCAGTGCTTTGGGCAAGCTGCGGCTAGCTTCCTAGTTTGCTCTTTGATTTTCATTGAGTATAAATGGTAAAATCTGATTTAAAGGTCTTGTTTAATTTCTCTATTGTATCACTATCATTATATTCCTTACATATTCTCATAGCTTTGGAACATTCTTTTTTACCTAACTCTACTTGATTCGTTTTGATGAGATAAATACCTTTTAAAAAAAGCAAATAATTCTTTTCAAAATAATATCCTTGTCTGGTCAGTAAATTTTCTAAATCATCTATAAAAAATTGAGCGCTATCTAACAAATTATTTTTTAATAATAATTCTAAATTAAATAAATATAAAGGAATTACTCTATGTGTTCCCATATCTGTTTTTAAAAAATGTCGTGTTTTCTTGATTACAGCTCTATAAGGAGCATATCTATTATGCACCCCCCTATGTCTCTTGGGAAAGGGGAACTAATGAGAATCACAATAGGCTCATTCGGAGATGGTTACCTAAAGGAACTAAGAAAACGACTCCCAAAGAAGTCGCATTCATCGAAAATTGGATTAATAACTATCCTAAAAACACTTGAACTACAAGTCCCCCAGAGAAGACTTCTTGATGGATAACTTGAACTTGAAATTTGGCAATGAAATACAGACTATACAAATTGATTAGGGAATTTAAAACATAGTAGATTGAAACTAGAATAGTACACCTCTACTTCTAATACTCTTCGAAAATCAAATTCAAACCACGTCAGCTTCCATCTGCAACCTCAAAACAGTGTTTTGAGCAGCCTGCGGCTAGCTTCCTAGTTTGCACTTTGATTTTCATTGAGTATAAAACATTCTTAGAAATCGATTTGACTGTCCTGATCGATTTATCCTGTTCTTATTTCATTTCACTATAATTTCTAACAATATTTTAAAAACTGAACCGTACTATTTCAACTTCCATAAATTACAATATTGATAGGCACAGTTCCCATACCTGTCCAAATTCGAATAACGTTTAGTATAAATTAGAATATGACTACAACATCACAAATAATTAAACTATCTATAATATCTACGATGTAACATATACATAGGAAGCACCGTTATCAAGAGCGCCAAGGCTATCAACCAGATAAGATGAAGATACAAACCTGTCACCTCACCTCCCCATATAATACGAATCATGCAGGTAGCGTGATACAAGGGAGAAAACCAAGTCAAATCACCAAGTATTGGGGGCAAGGAAGTAATGGGAAAGAAGGTATCTGAAAACATATAAAGAGGACGGATTACCAAAACATTGTAGTAATTCAGAAATTCCCTAGACGGTGCCAAGTAGGTAAAGATTAGTCCTAAAACACCAAACAAATAACCCACTATAAATAAAATCAGAGGAATCAATAACATCAAGACATGAAAATGCGCTGTGATAAGCATGGAAATCAGCCAAAAAATCCCACCGAAAATCACTGCACGAATACCTGCCCAGATAGCCTGACCCACCACAATATCACTCGTATTGATTGGCGTCATCAACATAGCATCATAAGTCTTTTCAATCTTATACTGGATAAAGGCATTGACCGTTGTTTCTGCGGTGGCCGCAGACATGGCAGTCGCAGCAATTAAACCTGTAATGACAAAATCACGGTAGAGCATACCGTTAACATGCGTCAAGTAGGCACCAACTCCAAATCCCATTGCTAAAAGATAAAAGAGGGGGTCGATAAGGTTGGGGACAATTGAAATTTTAAATAAATTTCTAAAACTCATGTAGTTGCGTACCACAACGTGTCCGATGGACTGAAATGATAACTTAAACATGCAAGTCCTCCTTCTCTGTCCCAGTCAACCCCAAAAAAAGCGTCTCAAGGTTGTCAGCATCATACTTGATGAGCAAGTCTTCTACAGTTCCTTCTTCTTTGATAGTCCCTTGGTGGAGCATCAGCACCCTATCTGTCAAATATTCAATCTCATTCATATAGTGGGAAGTAATAATGATAGAAACACCTAATTCCTTCAACTCCAAAAGTTTATCCCAAATAATATTGCGGGATTGAATGTCTAAACCAACTGTCGGTTCATCTAAAATGATAATATCAGGCCGATTGATGAGAGCTCTTGCCAAGACAAGACGTCGTCGCATCCCACCCGACAGCTGATTCACCATCTTTTGCGCATGTTTGCTCAGTTGAACAAAATCCAAGAGAGAATCGATTCTCTCCCTAAGTTCGACAGATGAGATACCATAACATAGACCGTGAGCAAAAAGATTATCATAAACATTCAAGGTCATGTCCAGCATATCCTCCTGCCCTACAATACCCAGACAAGATTTACTCTTACGACGATTGGTTTCAATATTTTGCCCCAAGATATCAATCTCTCCTGAGGAAATTGAGGTCAGTGAGTAAATCATCTTTAAAGTGGATGTTTTGCCAGCACCGTTGATTCCCAAGATACCCAAACACTCTCCTTCTCCCAATTCAAAGCTAATTCCCTTGACAGCTTCATAAGAACCATATTGCTTTTTTAGATTTTTAACACTTAACTTCTTCACTCTTTCTTTCCCCCACAAATAGAGCATGTTGGATACTTTGTTAATTCATCAAAATGTTGTTCGAATGTTATAAAGTCAATTGAGAATCTTTTATTAAATGTTAGCAATGCTTCGTATCCCCAAAAAATATATCTTAAAATTTCAAACGAAATAAAATACCCTTGAAATAGACAAGCAGGACCTAAAGCACCATTCGGAGTTCTGAACATCTCTAGTTCCAATGAATTTGTCATTGTACGAACGGTCTCCAACTCTTCAGCATACTCAGGAATTTTTTCCAAATCCTCTAAAAACTGACAGTAATAGCACGCTGCTTTATACGGAATAATTGAATATACTTTCCCATTTTTCTTACCAACCACAGCAGACAGACATAATTTATTGTATTGAACACAAGCTTCATTGACCCAAAAATCAATATAGCCTGTTGGATAATCTGCAACATTTACTACGATATCACATTTTGAAGTTTTTATTAACTCATCAACATCCTCTTTTGAACCTATCTCTTTATCAAGTACCTCAAATTCAATTAAAGGATTAAACTTTCTAAGCGACTCTTTTGCAGCCTCTACTTTTCTTTTTCCAATATCAGATGTCGAATACAAAATTTGTCTATTGAGATTACTAGCTTCGACCGTATCAAAATCAACTGCTGTAATATGCCCTATACCTAATTCAGCCAATGCTAGACAGATATTACTTCCTATACCACCAATACCTAAGATCAAAATACGCGTCTTTTTTAATTTTAACTGATAATCATATTTTGTTAAAGATAATGTATCTAAAGTATTAAAAAAGTTAAGATTTACGGAATATCTGTCCAATTCTTCTGAAGTTAATTCAGTTGTAGTAACAAAATTATCCTCCAAATACCCTAGTGTATCTAGTAAAGAAATACTTTCTTCTACCTCATTAGGGGACAAGCTATCAACTAAGCTACAAATTTCATTGATTGTGTATTGTCCATCGAGAAGCTTAATGAGCTGAGTATACTTCTCATCCAGATTCTCAATCTCAATACCATAATCTTTTCCTATACCTAATCTAATTTTATCCTTTAAAAATAGGACACTATGAATATCTTTAATTTTAGGTAAATTCAATTCTATTTCCTCCTAAAATAGACAAAAGGAATGGAAAAATCCATTCACTTTTGAAAAAATGTTGAGAATGTAATCTTAAGATTAACGTCCTTCAACTGTGGATACTGCTGCAATTACTTTTGTAATTTTACCTCCATTTAAACTCAGACAATAAAATTTAAAATATTCTCTAGTAAAACATTTTAAAAATCTATTTATCTTGTGCTTTAATTATAGTATAATAAAAGATAGAAAATCATCGATATATGAAATTTGGAGAAAATTTTTATGGAACCAGATATTTTCATCATCACAAAACTCTTATCAGACCCTTCTCGGATGCACATTTTAGATATTCTAATGGATGGAAAAGCTCACACGGTTAACGAAATTGCCAGCTTTACCAAAATCAAGCAACATACTGTCAGCTATCACCTCAAATTACTTACCGAAGCACAGGTAACCACTCTACAAACCTATGGACGTTTTCATTATTATTCTTTAAAAAGTGCTGCCATTGCAGAAATGCTGGAATTTCTCAGCTTCTACTCTCCTCAGCGTGATGTCAAAAGTTATAAACAACACATTCACAAAAAGGAATTAAAGGTCGCTCGCACCTGCTATGACCATATTGCTGGTGAGCTTGGCATTTCCATTACCAATTATCTCTTGCAAGAAAATCTCCTCAGCGAATCAGAAAAAGACTTCCAACTCACTGAAGCTGGGAAGTCTTATTTCCAAAGAAAATTACACATTGATACGGATGAATTGAAAAAGAAAAAACGGAAATTTTGCCCTAAATGTTTGGATTGGAGCGAACGTAAAAATCATGTCGGCGGAGCTCTCGGCAATGCTCTTTTAGAATTTTTCAGTGAAAAACAATTGGTCATCCCTGCACAAACGCCACGTTCACTTACCATTACAGAGCAGGGCAAAGAATTCCTCGAAAAGGAGTGGGGGATTTAAACATGGATTTTTAAGCAAATAACTGTCCATACCAATTCTATAACAACCTCTCTATTCCCCTTACTCTCCCAACTGGGCACTGTAGGCGATAATCTGATCAACCGTATCAGACAAGAATTGGATGGTATCACGAAGTGGTTTATCTGTTGAAATATCCGCTCCGATAATCATGGCTGACTCAAGTGGTGTCTTACTACCACCTGATTTGAGAAGTTTGAGCCAGTCTTCAGCTCCAGTTTCTGAATTTTTTAGATGAAGGTAACCAGCAGTCGAGATGACTAGTCCAGCTGAGTAAGTGTAACTATACAAGCCCATGTAGTAGTGAGCTTGACGCATCCAAGTCAAAGCTGCATCATCGTCAATTTCAATGGCATCTCCCCAGAAATCCGTCAAAACTTCCTTCATAATACTGTTGAGTTTGCTTGCTCCAAAGGTCTCCCCTTCTTCAATCAATGTACACACCTTACGCTGGAAGGCTGCTTCCAAAAGGTGAGTGATAAAGTTATGGAAGTAGGTGTCTGTCAAGCGGTGAGCCAGAGCGAAGCGTTTTTGACGAGGGTCGTCAGATTGGTGCTCCAAGTAGTCACTGAGTAGCAATTCATTGAAAGTTGACGGCGCTTCGACATAGTAGGTCGACATGTGAGCATTGAAGTAACTCTGATGATTGTCTGAAAAGATGAATTGACCAGAATGCCCGATTTCATGAATCAAGGTATAGACATCGCTCAAACGACCTGTCCAGCTCATGAGGACATAAGGGTGCACGCGATATGGATCCGCCGCATAACCTCCGGAATCCTTGCCACTATTGGCAGCAAAGTCCACCCAGCGCTCTTCTTGATAGCGAGCAACTTCCTGACAATATTCTTGTCCCAAAGGTTCTACCGACTTCATGACCAAATCATAGGCGTCGTCAATGGTCACTTGAGGATTGAGGGCACTATCCAAATCCAATTTCCAGTCTGCAAAGGTCATCTTTTCAAGACCATTAACCTTGGCAACATGCTTGAGGTATCTCTGAGCGACTGGTGCAAAATCCTTCATGATGAGGTCAATCTGGCGGTCAAACATGGCACGGTCCACTTCCTGCTCAGCTAGAAGATAATCAAAAACTGATTCGTAGCCCTTCATATCTGCCAATAGTTTTTCAGACTTGACTTGGGCTAGATAGGCTGCTGCAGCCGTATTTTGGTGCTTACGAAGACCTTCTGAGAAGGAACGGAAAGATTTTTCACGAACCTCAGCGTCCTCATGGTTTTGGTAGAAATTCTCATAGGTCACAAAGCTGTTTTTGTAGGTCTTGCCATGGGCTTCAAAGTCAGCCATTTCAAAATCCCCAGCACGCATCTTAGTATAAATATCCTGCGGACTGTAGAAAACTTCACCCAGATTGGTCAAGGCTTTTTCCACATCAGCCCCTAGATAGTGGGCTTTTTTGATTTTTGCCTGACGAATAGCTGCGGTCAAATGTGGTAATTCACCCAAACGGTCCAAGACTTCCTTATCAGCTTCTACCAAAGCATCGTCAAAAAAGGTCAATACTACGCTGGCATCTGTTTCAAATTCCATCCCAGCTTGGGCAATATTGGCAAATTCGTCATTGCTATAGTCTGTCGTCTGCGGCATAAAACCATAGTTACCAATATGGCTCATCTGGATGTAGATTTGTTCCAATTCCGCAAAGGCCTTTTCAAAATCCTCAAAAGTATGAAGATTACCCTTGTAATCACGGCTAAATTGATTGATGTCTTCGCGAGCCTTCTCGATTGCACGCAAGAAATCTTCACGGTCTTGGTATAGAGCTGTTAAATCCCAAAGTTCCTTTTCTGGAAACTCTGAACGGTGTTTTTGTTCCATTTTCTTCCTCTTATTTCTCTAATTCTAATAAAACACTAAGGGCTGATAAAGCGTAAAGTGGTGCTGTTTCTGCTCGCAAAATACGAGGACCAAGTCCTGCAAGAACCGCTCCCTTAGCTTCAAAACTCTCAATTTCTGCAGGTGAGAGACCGCCTTCTGGACCAAAGATAAAGAGCAATTTATTTCCCTTCTCGAGTCCAGTAACTGCTTGTAAAAGCGCAGCAGCTTCTCCTTCTTTAGCCGATTCTTCATAGGCTACTATGATAGAGTCAAACTGGTCCAGCTGAGCTAGAAAATCTGCTTTTTTCTCGAAAAGTTTAATACTTGGTACAATATTACGCTTGCTTTGCTCGGCTGCTCCAAGGGCAATTTTTTCTAGTTTTTCAACTTTTTTACCCAATTTCTTGCCATCCCACTTGGCAACTGACCAGTCTGCAGGAAAGGCCCAGATTTGGCTAGCACCCAGTTCGGTTACTTTTTGAGCGATGAACTCCAACTTGTCTCCCTTGGGAAATCCAGATGCGATGGTCACTTGGACTGGCAGTTCCGCATTGTCAGCCAATTCTTGGATCAACTCAAACTGACGGGCTTCCACATCCAGCACGCGCGCCAAGCGCTTGATGCCATCCTCAAAGACCAAAGTAACCTCATCATCTTCTTTCAAGCGCATAACCTGAAACATATGCTTGCTGGTTTCCTTGTCCTCGATAGTGACAGGAGAGATAGCACTGCCTTTTACAAAATACTGCTGCATGCTAGCCTCCAATCACACCAGAGATATCCTTGGTTTTCTTAAAGACACAGGTATTCCATTCCCCTTGAACCATGTGAGTTTCGAGGAAAAATCCAGCTGATTCAGCCAACTCGCGCACCATATCCCACTTATCCTTGATAATGCCACTCATGATCAGGTAACCTTCATCCTTAACCAAGCGATAAGCATCCTCTGTCAGATGAATGAGGATATCCGCCAAGATGTTTGCCACGATGACATCTGCTTCAATCTCCACGCCTTTAAGCAAATCGCCTGCCGCTACATGGATATTTTCCATTCCAGGGTTGAGCTCAATATTTTCCTGAGCCACACGAACTGCCACATCATCCAGGTCATAGGCGAAAATTTCTTTAGCCCCCAGAAGCGAGCTGGCAATAGAGAGAACCCCTGAACCAGTTCCCACATCTAGCACCGTTTCGCCACCACGAAGAACCTGTTCCAAGGCAAAAAGGCTCATCTTGGTAGTTGGGTGGGTTCCCGTACCAAAAGCCATGCCAGGATCCAGCTTGATAATTTTTTCTCCCGCAGTCGCCTCATAGTCTGTCCAAGAGGGAACGATGGTCAAATCATGAGTGATGCGAGCAGGTTCATAGTATTTCTTCCAGTTGTCTGCCCAGTCTTCCTCAGCCAAGGCAGTCGTACCTATTTTTAACTCTCCCAAATCCATAAAATCTGTCAATTCTGCTAGACGAGCCTGCAAATCCGCCTCAACCACTGTCACATCCACCGTGTCAGGGTAGTAGGCTGTCACTACGATTTCTTCTTGCTGCTCCACCTCTGGGAAAATCTCTCCAAAGCGGTCCACATTTCCCACATAGTCCATACTGTCTTCGATTGCGACTCCTTGCGCTCCCAGCTCAATCAAGAGATTGGAAACCAACTCCTCTCCCTCACGCTTCACTGTAACTTTTAACTCTTGCCATGTTTCCATTATTAATACCAAGCCCGTAAAACACAAAACCAAAATAGGAAATTCTCTGAAGACACTTGTGTCTAAGAGAAGTTTATCTTTTTGGCACAGTGTTTAGGGCGGGTTCAGTTTAGAAATGTAACTGAACCATCCTTTCTATTTCTCTATCAATTTTTTCATGTAGACCATATCCATATCTTCTTTTTCAGCCTCAATGCGGATTTGACGATAGCCGTTTTTCTCGTAAAAAGCAACCATGCCTGCATCCTGTAACACCGTACACAAATCCCATTGTGTGATGGTTGGAAATTCTTTTTCCAGTAAGCTTAAACCTTTAGATCCATACCCTTTTCCTTGATACTGAGGCAAAATCGCTGCCGTTCCCAACCAAGCTTTCGTTAACTCGGCATTGGTCTGAACTCGTAAAAATCCGATGTTTTCTTCATCTTCTTTTACAAAGTAGTAATAGCTATTGGGACGCTCGACTAATTTCCACTTAATTCGTTCGCAGTCCTCGAGATAAGGGTCATATTCATCATGGTATTTTTCATAAACAGCCTTAAAGCTGGCTCTCTGAATTGCAATAATAGTTTCTAAATCCTCTGCTCCCACTCGAACAAGTGTTATCATAAACTTTCCTCCAAATAATCTCTCAATCTTCCCTGCAACTGAGGCACTGCCTGTTTAGAATTGAGAAATTCCTCAATAGGCATCAATTTATAGCCCTGTCCTTCATCTCCGAAGATGATATTGTCAAATTGTTCTTGTCTTAGCTGACCAACCATAAAGACCGATTTCTTGCCTTTAAAAATTACGCTAGGATAAATCTTGCTCCAAAGCAGACAGTCTTCATCTAAATTAATTCCCAGTTCCTCATAAACTTCACGCCGAGCGCATTCAAAAGGGCTTTCGTCCCCTTCACGGCCACCACCTGGCAACTCCCACATGTTGGGACAAGGGATATCGTCCTTGTCATCACGCAAAATCGTCAGTAGCTTATCCCCACAAAAGAGGGCAATCTTGCAACCTTGGAAATCCATTCTGCTATTCAATAATTCCATGATATTTACTCTTTTCTATGATAACAATTACTCTCTAGGAAAATACGAGCTAGCTTTCTTCGATTACTTTTTGGCACTCTGCATCCCAGTATGCTTGCCATCTGCCATGTTTTTTAGCAAAATAAACCGTAAACTCATCATTTACATAATCTGCAACATAGCGAAGATTAGGCGGGTTTTCCTCACCACTTAATATCCAAGGATGGAAGTAAAAGGTTTTCTCCCACCTCTTCTGAGTATAGCCGAGATCCTTGGCATACTGAGGGATGGGTTGTTGCATCTCACTTTCCAAATAGGACTGAATAGCATTGTCAATACTATTTAAACGAGCTAATAGTTGCTGAAACTGCTCTTCTTCCTCCGTCTTAAAACCAACTAGAAATTCAAGTTCTGTGATTTTCCCATCCTCAGCATAGCGTCCTTCCTCATTAACAAGGCGACGAGCTCCTGACTTCAATACTCTCTCGAAATCTAGATCCGCAAAGCGATTGCGGGGAAGAATATCAACTGACGGCTCAGTTTTAGCTGACCTGCTCCTGAAAAACTGTTTGACTTTTTCTAGCATAATCTCCCCCTTCTCCTTGAATTCATTATTTAAAAATGTCCACTTAGAATCTTTTCTAATACCTCGGATAAGGGTAAAATTCTCCCTCTTCCAAGCCAACTTTTCCTTCTTCAAAGACTTCTTGGTTCCATTCCATGACAAATTCCTCTGCTTCTGGGTCTTCCAAAAAGTCCATGAGGACATCTAGCCCAACCTCAGCAGTATCTTTAAGGAAAAGCGCAAAATAAGCTAAAAATTCACGGGAAAATCCTTTTTTAGGCAGGTAAGGAATAACAGTCAAATAGTCTTCCTCATTGACTGTTGACTTGGCAGGATTGTAGAAAAGGACCGCTTCCTCAAAAAGAATGTCATCTGATGAAACCTCTCCGTCTTCATCCACCATCTCCACACCTGCAGCATTTTGCGCTTCCAATAGAAAACTCACTTCTACCGCATGGTTGCGTTTGTCCCAACTAATCTCAAAATCAAAGGGAAAGTTCTTGTCCAACTCTTCCTCTAAAATATCTAAAAATCCGTATGTTGCCATTTTGTCCTCTTTCTATGCGACTCTTTAATCGCCCCGATTGCTCGGAAATATGCTAAAATAGATACTACCATCTTACCACAAAATTATTTTATGTCCTAATTATACCATATTACCTCATTTAAACCCTTGGTATCAGTGATTTTCTTAAAAGTCTGATTTCTTCATTTCTCATAAAAATCAATATAAAAAGCCCTCGAAAGGGCTAATAAATCTATAAAATCAATAGGCGAGTAACTAGCACAAGTGGACGTGCTTTTTTATTGACTATTACCACGATACCACGCTTAATCTTAGGCTTGAACTTTCTTATCTGCAATAGCGTCTGTCAAAGTCTGAGAAAAGTTAAGTCCCATTTCTCGTCCCAACTTATCTGCCCATTTTGGTATGGTCAAAGTCTTTTTAATGGGTTCCTGACTTCCTAGGTATTCTGATACATCAACAGATACCATAGAAATAAAAGATTTATCAAGGTCATAGGTTGACACGAAATTGTCATCATCTTTAAAAGGATCATTATCAATTAAAGACAAGCTATTGATATCTGATGGCTGAGGTAACTCTCCATCACTCTCTATCAAATCTGCAACAGTTATCCCTAGCCACTCCGACCCCATAGCCAAAGCCTCAGAAATCCCCTCTCCTTGTGTAGCTGAGTATTCAAAATCTGGGAAATGGACAAAATAAGTCGCTTCTGTTCCGTCTGTGTCGTCATAATAAAATAAAGCTGGATACGTAACTAACATTTCACTACCTCCATATCAAAAAGCAGGGGCTGAATTTTACAACCCAGCTTGCTTTCTTATCCCTCTTTCAGTGTACTTATTCAGCTCACCATGAAGGATTGTGATAGGTCTTTCCCCTTGCTTTTCCATTTTAATATGGGAGCCTTTACCGCCTCTAGTCTTTATCCAACCATGGGCCGTAAGGAGTTTAACCATCTCTTTTTGTGTCATAGGCATAGCGCTTTTACCTCCTGACAACACCATTATAACACGTGTTACACGTATTGTAAAGGAGTGATACTTATTATTCTATTATACATAAAAGCCCCTAGATGTGGTTCTAAGGGAAGCCAATTTATTCATACCTATTTTTCTAATGAGTAGTAAAAACTGCTTCTTTATCGAGCAATTCATCATCTGTATAGTCAATTGTAAAAGTATCTCGATCTAAGACAGATTGAGGCGGAGTTGAATGAATCATAGGAACACTGCGTACTCTATATTTTTTATCTCCAATTTTTACAAACTGATACTCTTCGAAAATCTCTTCAAACCGCGTCAACGTCGCCTTACCGTACTCAAGTACAGCCTGCGGCTAGTTTCCTAGTTTGCTCTTTGATTTTCATTGAGTATGATTAACTCTCAAGTCTTCGAAATCAGGATTTTCAACAGTTATTACAAGGAGGCGATTTACTACTTCAAAAACATCAATTATTCTATTTTTCATATTTTTTCAACCCATTATTAGAATGAACTTCTTGGTAAGCAAAATCAAGTTTAGATTTAATGTTTTCGTACAAATCTAAAATCTCTTTTGGAGTATCTTCCCGGAAGAAAAGTTTTCTTTTCCCTGAAATAACTTGATCACTAAGAATCCAATGACGAATTTGTTTTGTAAAAATCAAAATTTCCTGACTTGGTAGTTCCATCATTTCCATTGCTTATCACCTCTCTTTTCATTATAGTTCATACAATGACATTTAGCAATATTATTTCTCAAGTCAGCACTTCCACTTCTTTAGGCTCAACTATCCTATTTTGAGCTTTAAGGAAAATCAAATCTCTCATGCTGATACCTCTCCTTATTAAATTAAATAGTAAAAAAGATTCTATCTCACTCCCTGATTATTACAAAACCATTGAAATATCACAACTAATAGGCTAGAATGGACATAGTAAGATATAGTAGATGAGTCATTCTACTCAAATCCACGTTAGAAAGGACTGTTATGCCAGACAATCTCGCGCTTCGTATGCGCCCTAAAACCATCGACCAGGTCATCGGTCAGGAACATCTGGTCGGACAAGGAAAAATCATCCGCCGCATGGTAGAAGCCAACCGCCTGTCCTCCATGATTCTATATGGCCCTCCGGGAATCGGCAAGACCAGTATTGCCTCTGCCATCGCTGGGACTACTAAGTATGCCTTTCGAACTTTCAATGCGACAGTTGATAGTAAAAAGCGATTGCAAGAAATTGCGGAAGAGGCTAAATTCTCTGGTGGTCTCGTCCTATTACTAGACGAGATTCATAGACTAGATAAAACCAAGCAGGACTTCCTCTTGCCTCTCTTGGAAAGCGGACTGGTCATCATGATTGGCGCTACGACTGAAAATCCTTTCTTCTCTGTCACTCCTGCCATTCGTAGCCGTGTTCAAATTTTTGAGTTGGAACCTCTGTCTAACCAAGACGTCAAAGAGGCCCTGCAGATAGCTCTAAGTAACCCTGAACGTGGTTTTGATTTTCCAGTAGAACTAGATGAGGATGCGCTGGATTTCATCGCAACCTCTACAAACGGAGACCTTCGCTCTGCCTTCAACTCACTGGACTTGGCTGTTCTCTCTACCCCTGAGAATGACAAGGGCATTCGCCACATCACCTTAGACATCATGGAAAATAGTCTTCAGAGAAGCTACATCACTATGGACAAAGATGGGGATGGACACTACGATGTCCTCTCAGCCCTGCAAAAGTCTATCCGTGGCTCGGATGTGGATGCTAGTCTCCACTATGCTGCCCGCTTGATTGAGGCTGGTGATTTGCCAAGTCTCGCTCGACGCTTGACCGTTATCGCCTATGAAGATATCGGTTTGGCCAACCCTGAGGCCCAGATTCATACCGTGACTGCTCTGGATGCTGCACAAAGGATTGGATTCCCAGAAGCCCGCATTCTCATTGCCAATGTCGTGATTGATTTGGCCCTTTCTCCAAAATCCAACTCAGCCTATGTAGCTATGGATAAGGCACTTGATGACCTCAAAACATCAGGGCACTTGCCTATTCCGCGACACCTGCGTGATGGGCACTACAGTGGAAGCAAGGAACTTGGCAATGCCCAAGACTATCTCTATCCACACAACTATCCTGGAAATTGGGTCAAGCAAGACTATCTGCCAGAAAAAATTCGTAATCATCACTATTTCCAAGCAGAAGATACTGGTAAATATGAACGGGCCTTGGCTCAAAGAAAGGAAGCTATCGACCGTTTGCGAAAAATCTGAAATCCTTTTCAAAAAATTGCACTTTCCTCTTGATTTTTTTTGAAAAAGTGGTATCATATAAGTATAGAAACGCTGTGGTGTACGACTTCACACTTAAGTGTTGACCGACTATTTTTTGTATTATTAGGGAAACAAAAGTCTTCTAACAGCATGTAGGCCGTCTCACACGGAAACAGCTTCAGTTAGAGCGAGTTGCCCACCTGCTTAATTGCGCGGGTTCAATACAAACCGTGAAGTTTCGGCACCAATACAGCTTTTTTCTTTGCCTCCTTAGCTCAGCTGGCAGAGCAGCGGACTCTTAATCCGTGGGTCACAGGTTCGATCCCTGTAGGGGGCATCTACATACAACAGGAAAAGCCTTGAGTAAAGGCTTTTTTGTTGATTTGGTCAACTTTTGGTCAATAATTCTATTTTTTAACTAAACTCATTAAAACTGCACGAACTTTATTATTTTCAATATCAGCCTTTTCCTTTATAAGATGTCCATAAGTTTCAGTTATCTGTTTAATATCTCGATGACCCATTAACTTTGAAACAGCCCAAATATCAACACCCATTGCTAACATCGTTGAACAATACGTGTGTCTCAGACCTGTACTTGTCATGTTTTCAGGATAAATTTTTAAGGTTTTTAAAATTTGTTTTAAATGCTTATTAACTCCTGCATTTGTTACAACATCATGATTCAAATCAATAAAAATCATATTTTCATTATTTGTAATCATCCCATTTTCAATGAATACAGATTGTTCTTTTTTAATTTTTTTAAAAATTGTTAATGTATCTTCATCAATTGGAACTGTACGAACTGAATCTTCTGTTTTAGGATTTGTCCAACGTTTTTTTATAGTATCATATCTCCTATAAGTTTTGATTTCTGAACTTTCCCACAACACACAATCCCATGTAAGTCCTGCAACTTCTCCTGCACGCAATCCTGTTTTTAGTTGAATCAATAGTAAATACGGAACAATTGAAATAGTTAAATCAAGATTATTTTCTAAATATGTCACTAATTTTTGATAGTCATCAAAACTATGAATATATTTTTCATCTCTTCGTTTTTTGGGGAGACGTCCTGAAAGAATAGCTCCCTCAGTAAAATCTTCAATATTAAGCTTATCTCGTTTAGCAAACACAATCACATTTCTAATTTCCGAATTCAATCTTCTAACATTGTCTCTGCTATTGGTTTCAGCATACTTATTAAGAAAAGCTTGATATTCACTTGCTTTTATTTTAACTGCTGGTTTATCATTAAAATATGCTTGAATGAATTTACCACGCAATAAATGTTTGTTTAAAGTAGACTCTGCTTTTCCAATAGGTTTGACTGTTAATTCTAACCACTTCTCCCATAGTGCATAGAGTGTAATATTTTTATCAATTATTGCACCATCAATCAATTTTAATTCAAGAGGGAGTGCTTCAATTTCTGCTTCTCTTTTTGTCTTAAATCCTGAATTTGAAGCAACCACCTTTTTATTTTTATCAAATATTCTATAATCCCATAAATTCTTTTTCCCACGTTTTCTAAATGAAACTGCCACGATTACCTCTTTCTAAAGACGATAACCAAGATATTATCTTGATTATCCTATCATAATCTGAAGATTTCTGCAAAATTTTCTTCAAAAAATTGTTTCGTTTTGCTAGCTAAAAAGTAGTACCGTCCACCCTGACTCTCTGGATATTTCACAAATCCTTCTTTATTTCTCTCAACATCAATTCTTGAACGAATATCCTGCTTGTAGAGAACATTCTCTAACAGCCAAGGTCTAGAGACTGAAACCATCTCTAAAACCTCTGATAAGCTCATATATTGCCCTTCTGAAGCTTTCTTCTTTAAGTTAAGATATTCATCTTTTTCAACTATTATATGAGTTTCTGGAAGTTGTACTTCTAAATTATCTATTTTAATTAAAATTTTGTTGATCATATATTTTTTCTCCTTTCTGAAAAAGAATTTGAAGATTTAGCTGCTTATAAGCAGGGTGATGGAAATCATTTGTCAATCCATTCCTCACCCCTAAACCCCTTAATTTCCGAATATAATCTTTATACTTTCTTGACTCTTTGATCTTATATCCGAATTTTAAGGCATATTCTGCTTTCTTTATGTTCACTATTCTCTCTAAAAACAACAAAAAACAAGCCATTTCTGACTTGCTTTTAATTCTTAATATGCACTTTTTTGGTATTCATTCCATAATGCCTGAAGTTCATCTGCATTTTCTAAGACATACTGTCTTACTATCTTCATATCTTTTGACTTTAGTTTTCCATCTCGAAGTTCACCATTCAAAAACATTGATCCAACTTCTTCGCCATGAATATAAATATGAATATGAGCCATCTGACCTTTATGGTTATGTTCGTTCGGACGAATTTCAATACCATACTTTAAGAAAGAATACTTAGGCATGTAATAACCCCACGTAGTCCTTCCACGTTTCAAGGTAGTTATCACGATTCAACTCAATTTGTTTTTGGGCAAATCGAACATCATAGTCTGCTAAATCAAAATCCTCTAGGACTTCACCAGTAAGAATACTAAATGTTCCAATCAATTCATCATCATCATACATACGCAAAATAGGATTGTTAGGATTTTTACAAATATCATCTTTTGTAACTTCCAAATTTGTCACACCAAATTCTTTTATCATGATTCCTTCTCCTTTCACTTTCTTTTATTATATCACTTTTTCTAAAATTGTCACTTACACTAATAATTCAATTCAGATAATTTACTTTTAACACGTTTCAAAAGTTCTCTTGTTTCTTCCGTAGTACAATAACCTTCAAGAGAATCTAAACGTTCATGTATTTTTCTTAAAACTGGAAATACTTCTAAATGACTTTTTAACTTAGAATTACTACTAGATAAATCAAAATTTTCCACTTCCAATCTTGTTACTTCTTGAGTTAATTTTGAATTTTGAAGTACAAATTCTTTCATCAAATTCATTGTATCTAAAATTTCTCTAGCTTTTGTAGTATTTTGATACAAAATTTCTCTCAACAGTTTCTCTTGTATCATTCTACCATAAATATATTTTGTATCTTCTTTTATAGAAGCACATCCTTTAAACAATCTATTAAATTCTATTTCACGTTCTTTTGACAATGCCTTCATTTCAGCTTTAAGACTACTATTATCTCGTACTAGTATCTCGTACTAGCTTAACCAAAATTCCTACTAGTAAAATTATCATCACAACAATTCCACTAACTATTACCCAATCCATAACTAGATACTCCTTAATAACTTTCTATTTCTGTCTTATTATCTTTCTCAAAAAGGAAAAACAAGGTAGGAGCTAACCTACCTTGCTATTTTTCTAATCAAATTTACGCTTACCAAGGACAGTTGCAACTAGTCCTACAAATCCCCAAATAGTCGCAAAAATTGTACTTGCTGTTCCAGTATTCGGAAGAACTTTTAGTTGTCCTTCTTTATCCTTCAAAGCGATTGTACCGTCTTTCTGCTTCACAGCACCTACTTCATAAGGCTCTTTTTCAACATAATTTCCTTCGTCAGTTTCGATCACTACTTTTCCTTGATTCGTAGAAACCACTTTATGACCAGTGTTTGTTTCAATAGGTTTCTCTTGAATTTCTTCCTTTGTTACATTCAATGGTTTAGGATCATCAGATTCCTTCACACCTACATTATTTTCTGCCTTCTTCTTATCTTCCTGAACTTGTGGTGATTCTACTTTTTCTGAATCAGCAGATGGCTTATTTTCTTTTGGTTGCTCACTTGGGGTTGTTGGCTCGACAACTACACCTGTATTATCATGTTCCTGATTCTTATCAGTGTCTTTTCCAAGATCAGCAGATGGCTTATCTTCTTTTGGTTGCTCACTTGGAGTTGTTGGCTCGACAACTACACCTGTATGATCTCCGTTTTCTTCCTTATCAGACTCCTTACCAAGTTCTGTAGCAGAATGTTCTACGCTTGCTGATGGTTGTGTTTCTGTTGGCTGTTCTGAAACTACCAATCCAGAATTATCTCCATTAGAAACTACACTTCCACCCAAAGTTAATTCATCAGCATATACTCCACTTGCAACTGTACTCAACACAGCTACAGACAACAATGTTACAAATTTCTTATTCATTTCTTTTTCCTCTTTTTTCTTTATTTTCCAATCACATAATAAAAATTTTTAGCTTCATCAGCACTAAATACTCGATAGTCTGTTATCCCAGTTCCTTGTCCACTTCGAACAAAGTTACATTCAGAAATCAATATTGAGCCATCATCTTTTACATCTTCTACAAAGGCTACATGACCATAAATTGGGTGACCACCTGCCTGCCTGCCTTGGAAGCTAACAGCAGAATGCTTTGTAGGAGTATTAGAAACTTCATACCCTGACTTATGCGCCCAGTCTTGACCATTGCCCATGTATGGATCAAAATGAATCCCGAATTCTTTAGCACGATTAAATACATACCATGTACATTCCCCATACGGATAAGACTGAGTAATATAACCTTCTTTTGTTATTTCTTTATCAATCGAATATCCACTAGGTATCTCCATAGCCACTTGACCAGCAGGAATATCTAAGCTACCAGCTATTGCATTCCCACTTGACGAACCATCAGATTCAATCGTACCTTTAAAGATTTCATACCACTTCTTACTATCCTTCTCCAGCTTTTCTAATTTTGTCTGACCGTCTGAAAGTGAGACACCTTCATAATGTTCAGACCAATATTTTGCACTTTCAAAAGGATCAGTCGCTTTCTGCATATAGTCTTTGACTTTTTTATAGCCATGATTCAACTCATAAGACATCAATTCCAGTTCCACCGTACTATCTAAAGTACGAGAACTAGCATTTCTCCATCTATCACCATTGATAGTATTATCCCAACCTGACCATTGAAAGTAACCAGCAACCCCACCTGATGGATTCGTTAGTTTAGGATCAAAGCCACTTTCTCTTTCAGCATTGGCAAGAGAACCACTAGCACCCTCTAAAGTAAATTTCTCCTTAGAAAGTTGCCAGTTTAGAATCTTAATGACATCTTCTGCTCTTTCAACAGAGATATTCGCTTTTTGAGCTACCTCTTGCGCTGTTAATCGTGTTCTTTTTCCAGTTGTAGAATCAGATAAGCCACCAGTAGAAACAACTCCGATAACACTTAAAATAATTAAGAGAATCACTAAAAACGTAGGTATAAGACTTGCGAAAAAGAATCCCAAGTGTTTCTCTGTTTTGTTCCCCATTAAATTTCAACCTTTTTCCTTTTTTTAGCTTTCAATTTTTTGGTTTGTTTACTTAAAATTGCTTTAGAAGTTATTTCTTCATTTTTAGGATTTTTTACAACTGTTTTTCTTCGTCCTACATCTTTTGGATTGACCGTTTTCGGAGTCTTTATCTTCTGCTTCACTGAGCCTTCCTTATTCTCTTTAAATGGCTTCTGATTTTTCTTCAACCGTTCTTCCTTTAGCCGTTGAATTGACTCAC
>NZ_VMMR01000003.1:43642-58294 GCF_013277285.1 Streptococcus sp. 339
ACGAGAAGCATTTTTCTGACCAGCAAATTTTTTAGCTCTATCTTTTTTGATTCTTTTCTTCTCATTCAAAACTTTTCTATCGTCACTACCTTCTTTAAAGGCATTGGCTCGTACTCCATAGAGTTCAGCTAAAGCATTATTGCCTTTTTCTTTTAAAGCATTGACTGAACTATTTTTATATTCCTTAATCGAATTCATTCGATTCTTAATTCCATCACCTTTTTCAGCAACCTTTTCCACCAATGGACTTTGTTTTCGTAAAGTTTTAAGATTTTCACTCAACTTATCTTTACCCATCTTCAATCCACCTTTAGCAAATTGTCCACCAACTTTGAGTCCGTTTCCACCTGCTTTCAAACCAGTCTTACCTGTTTTTGACAATCTTTCTTTCAGTTTTTGAACAGACTGAGAATTGCTTATTTCTCTACCAATCTTACCAACAGGACTATTGGTTACTCTTGAAAATGCTGATAGAAGCGAATTTCTATACTTCCACATCAAGAATAACAAGACACCTTTTAAAAAGACTGTAACTAATAAATCTCCACCCACAGCAGTAGAGATAAATTCAGTTAGAGTATTGTAAAAGAAAGAAAATATACTAGTTGCTAAAAGCATAATTGATGATAAAGCAAGCATTGAAATACCTTTTTTATTAAATCCAATCAATAAATGCTCCATCTTAGGAAACAGACTTAACAGAAGGATAAATGGTAATAGTACGATCAAAAAGATAAAAACGATTAAAAAGAAGAATCGTGATAACCCTAACAATAAATAAATCGTTCCCATCACAATAATATCGACATCAGAAGCAAAGGCATACATAAATTTTAAGCCCCACTCATTTTTCAACATCTTGTTTTCAGGATCTTTATCTTTTGCAAGATCTTTGACTTTTTTATCGCCAACTAAATGATCTCCATCCCCCTGCTTATAACCAGCTAAATCTTCAAATTCTTTTTCAGAAAGAAGAAATGAACCATCTTCATTTACAGGAGAGTTCATATACTTATATCCCTTCAACAGAGTTTCAGAAAAATATGTTTCTACTCCATTTTTACTTTCACCAGTTAAAGTTTTTGTAATTTCACCATTTAAAGTAATTGTTGTTGTTCTAAAGCTATCATAGACATGAGTTATCAAATACTTATTTTGACCATTTACATTAAGTTGAATGAAATAAACTCCAATACAAGTATAAATCAATAACATTTTTATCAATGTTTTAAAGAAACTACCTTTTCCAGTCGCAAATAGATACAGTAAATAAACTGCCATACTTGCACCAACCAAATAAATAATTTCTTGACTAAACAAAGAAGAAAATACCTTACTAGAATTTCTTACAGTTTCATTCAACAATCCACTAACATCACTCATTCCTTCAACAGCAATATAAACTTGTGCAACTACATAGAAAACAAGTTTCCCAAGCCAAAAAACAGACTGAACTAGAGAATTAAAGAAATAATTGACATTGGAATCAAATCCAAAAAATTTTTTATCAAAGTAAACTTTACTTGTTAAATCAGACATCTTAGACTTATAATTCTCATAAGTTAGTTTGCTATTTTCTGCTTCCTTTTTCTTTTGATTCTCTTTTTCTTCTGCTTCTTTCTTAACCGTGTCTAATATTTTTTTAGCATTATCAGAAGGATCAACCAGTTTAGGCTTATTCGTGTTCCTATCAAATTCAATAATATCAAAGTTATTTTTTGGAAGAATATCTGTAACAGAATCAGCTTTTACAAAAACAGGAAGAAGAAAGAAAGAACAAATAAACACTAGTAAAATATTTTTTCTCATATTCCTCCCCTATACAGCAACCAATTCTGTCTCTACTGTTTCAAATAATTTCATTAAAATATGATAAAGTGTACCATCTACTGTAATACGCTCTTTTCTTCCAAATGTATCATAATAGATACATTGACCCATTGTTTGATTCTCAAGCCAAGAACGTGAAGAATCGTTATCTTCTACACGCAAATGTTTCAAAATAGCTTCTGTTTCTGAATTTTCAGGGAATGCAAATACTGTACCAAACCCAGTTCCATCTTCACTTGTTTTCAAATCTTTTACCGATTGAGTTACCAGCACTAAGAAATTATTGAATGATCGTCCAGTACGCTTAATTCGATTCACTACTTGTCGCCCAGCAGGAGTTGACATAATCTGCCACGCTTCATCAAGGAATAACATTGTTTCCTTGTCCTTTTCACGTTCACCAAAAATCGCACAGAAATAGGTTAAAGAATACATAACAGTCAAACTTCTTAATTGACTTTCAGTCATTTCATCTTTATCTGTACCTTTTGGCATATCCAAACCAGTAATTTCAACGATTGTAATTTTATTATCAACCTTCAGAACATTTTGGCTTCCATCAGAAAAACAAAGTGACAATAAAGAATTTCTTGAAATTCTTTTTAAGAAATATCCAGCAGTTTCAACATCTTCTTTTGAATTTTTCTCTAATTCATCAAAGACTTGTAACATACCGACTTTCTCACCAGCTTTCCTTCGTTCAATCACTTTATCAATCGAATCTAACAAGTGTGGTTGAACCTTGATATAGGTATCTTTATCCAATACAGAGCCTACAAGTACAGTTGCTAACTCTGTCAGTTCAGCTTCATCTTGTAAGAATGAGAATGGATCAAGAACACCTCTATTATTCTTATCTTTCATATTCAAAGTCACAAAATTGATTGACTTGATATATTCTTGAAGTTCATAAAATTCATCATTTTTTTCCAATTCTGATAACACAGTTAAATATTGTCTTTTCATTTCTGCTTTTGGATCAATATACAATACTTTTGTTTTCAATAAAGAATGATAGGTAAATAATAACTTAGTTAAGAATGACTTACCATTCCCTGTTGAACCAGTTATAGCTGTATGAGGATTGCTTGTTTCCTTACCTTTTACCCCAACTTTATTCGCTTGTAATAAATTTGAAAACACAATGTTTGTACTTGAATCAAGAGCTTTTTGAAAATCTCCATACCATGAAGAAATCTCATTGTCAACACGACCAATAGGAAAACCAATTTCTGTTCCGACCTTCTTAGTCGTAAACATTAGATTCTCACAAAGTCCACGTAGACTTCCATATTGAAGAAATGATTCCTTTTTATTATCAAGAATTTCTGTCAATCGACTCTTATAGAATAGATATACTCGATCTGCAACAGCCTTGACAACTTCTACTTCCAATTCTTTCAATCGTGCAAACAGAATATCAAACTTAAGATTCAATTCTTCCAAACTGTCTGCTGTAATGGTTAAAGTATGAAGATAAGTAATCATCAATTCTTTATTATCATGTTTCTCCTGAAAATCTTCTAACAACTGATGACTTTCCAAAACTTCAATCTTTTGAACATCATCATTTTCTGCTGTTTCATTTACCGTATTCCCAAGATTCTTACGTTTGTTTCTTGCCCTAGATAAAAGTGAGAAAAAACCTTTTTGAGTTGAAAAACGGATTTTATACATACTATCAACAGGAAATTCAAGATTTTGGAGTTCTTCTTGTAGATGAAGATAAGATACATTTTTGGGATATGAAACAACAGGAATTGTCGCTACATAACTTGTTTCCTGACCATTGGTCAATTTCAAAGCATTCCCATCAACAACTTCAATAATTGTTTCATCTACATTCTCAATCGAATTTTCAAGTGCAATCAACTCACTTTCTTTATCATAGGTTTGACCACCAAGAAAATGAAGCCGATTCAATAATTCTAAATCAGCTTTTGAAACTTCTGTCACATTCAAAGCATGGATTTTAGTTTGAATCACATCTTTCTGATTTTGCCAAGCCTTCCACCAATCAACTTTTGGTAATTCTTCAAAACCAACCATTTTCATCACATTTTTACGATAAGTTTCTATCGTCTGTTCAACAGTTAGTTTAAAGTCCGAGGTTACATTAACTGATTTCAAAGGAACTACAAGATAATGCTTATACTCAAAGAGATAGCTTACTTCTTCTTCCAATCGTGACTTCATTGTAGATACAATATAATTTCCTAAAGGACTTGTTCCTTGCCCTTTCTCAATATCTTGTGATAACAAAGCAATTTTCTTAGCCAATTCTAAATCAATATGTAAGCTATGAATACTTAAATCATTGTACTCTGCCAAACTAGCTAAACAATTATAAACAATATCCTTACTAGTCTCCTTTTTTGTTTCTTCAATCGTATTTACAACTTGTGATTCAATTTCAAATACGGATAAAACCGTTCCATCTTTTAACAGAATCAAACCATCAGCAACCGACCAAATATTATTTGATAATTCCACGTTTTATACTTCTCACTTTCTCATATTTTATTCCTTTACAAATATATATTTTCTTTCGCTGACTATCGTATTCCTTCCAAAAAATCAAATACTCATAAATAAATCTAAATAATGTCTTTCCATCTAACTTATAATCAGCTAACAGATTCCCAAGTTGCCAACCAGCAAATGCAGCAGCCATAAAGCGCCAACCCCAATCAAGGTAAGGAATAAAGCCTAGTAAAAACCAGGCTAACACTAAAATTACTAGGCAATAGACAATCGCAGACATTTTTATTGCAAATGGTAAACTAAATTCTTCATTTAATTTATGCACCCAAACAGGCTGTCTAAATGCTGTTGTATAGACATACAGCTTCTTGTCTTTTCTTTCCATTATTCATTCCTACTTAACTGCTTCAATCAATTTTGACCAAATAGGTTTAGTTGCATTTAAAACTGTTTCAGGATTTTCTAAAAAGAAAAGAATAAATCCTGCAACCAAAATAATAACAACCAATTTTCCTAACTGCTGTTCTTTCCATGCTTTCAATGCTTTCATACCAGCAAAAAATGCTACTGCTGGAACACCAAACTTAGAAACTAAAAAAACAAATAATGCCATCTATCTTATTCTCCTTTTTCTTCCTTCTTGTTGTAGTCTAATGGAATTGTATGATCCATCTTTTCTACAAAATAACTATCTTTATCTTCTCTTAACTCAAAGCTAAAATTCTCGCTGTGAGTTGAGCCAGCCACTTCTAAAGTAATCTGAGCATAAGCCAAGATTTTACCGTCTTTTTCTTTAAAGTAGGTATAATCTAAACTCTTAAATGTTGCACCACCAATCGACTTAATATCTTTAGAAATTAAATCTAAATTCGCTTGACTAGTTGTATAATTTTTAAAGAATAATTCTAAGAACGAAACTAATTTCTTTCTTTTACCGTCCCCAATTTCATCATTATCAAGCAAAGCCAAATGAGTTTCTTTTCCCACACCATCAGCTTTAAAATCACTTACAGGAGAGAACCAAGGTAAACCAGCTACATAGTATTTACCGTCTTTTTCTCCGTACGGAATCGAGAATTCTATACCTACACGCTGATTCTTGTCATCTTTTTTTGTATCATAAACAATACGATATACAGCTATACCATCTTTAGCAAGTAACATACGAGCGCTAACTACCGACATTTCCTGCTTCGTTTGACCTTGATTCTTAACTTCAGGAATACTTCCATAGTATTCATTCAACTTCGCTACATCATCTTCACTAGAGCCATTTTGTGAATTATAGGTAAAATATCTACTCACAAATCCATCTAAGAACTGTTCCAACTTACGATCTGTTTCTTTTTTTGATTCGACAACTGGTGAATTTGTCAATCTATCCAACATTTTTGAACTTGTCCTTAAAGAAACAAACATTGTTAAACCACAGAAAAGAATAAAAGCAGATAAGCCTGCTAAAAAAATACGATTCGATTTTTTTTGACTGATCTTCTTGACTGTCAGTTGCTTGTCTTTGCGTGGTTTTTTTAAAAACATATTTCTCAAAGTTTTTTCCTCCCTTTTTTTATTTTTCAACTAAAACAATTTCTCCACCACCAGCACCACCAAATAGGAATCCTGATTCTTCCAAAATTGTCATGTAATACTCAAAATTTTCTTGAAAAATTCTAACATATTCAGAATCCTCTAATTCTTTTGAATCTATATATTTCTTCCTAACGGAGCCATTATCATAAACAAGGATAAACATCTTTATAGACATAACTCTAACAGAACCACGAATTGAAGAAATAAGGCTTAAAAAATCAAATTCTCGTCCATGTATTTTCGATTCTAAAGCAGTGTCTAACGCTGGCTTAACGCTATCTCCTACAATTCTTTTTATCTCGTATGATAAGCGCTCTATATCTAATAAATCATCAAATGTAACAGTAAATGACATATTTATTCCCATTCCTTAAATTAAAGAATAACCTTTCTATAAAATCCTTTAGGAGTATTCAACACATCACCTTGCTCAACAAAGCCTTGAAATGCTGTTACCCAATTCCCACACTTAAAAAAATAATCAACAACCGATTTATAATCTAACTCTTTCGTCAATTCAAAAATTGTATCAACTTCATCTTTAGAACAAAATCTATAATATCTAGTTGCAATTTTTGTCACAGGAATATAATGCTGTAATTGAAATTTTACAATGTATTCATCACCATCATATAATTCCAACACTACTTTCTTCAGCAAGTAAACCTCGCCTAACGACATGATTTTATCCACTTCCCAATCAGAAATCCCACAAATAAAAAAGTTGTCTTTGTCAATTCCTCTTTCATTTATTCTTTCAAGAACCTGTTCTTGACTGTACTTCATAATATCTAGTTCACAGAGAAATTCAAAATTTCCTTCCCTTAAAACCCTTATATTTGCTATCATCTTGATACAAAGTAACCTTTATCTACAAAGCTACCACCTTCTTCCAAACGTACATCACGACCAAACTTTTCATAGTCAATATACTGAAGCAGTTTTTCTTTAGAAAGTTCTACACCAACTTCCTCTACAAGATATTCACCTAATTCTCTATCAGTAGCAACATCAGAATATAAACTACAATCATCAAATTCTACACTTGCTAAATATTTTGGATCAGAACTTTCTGATTCAATAAATGATAGAACCAAATCTTCATCAACATCTTCCACGTTTTCAGCAAGTTCATTCGCTAATTCTAAAGTTAAGCCTTCACAATTCAAAGCAGGTAATTCTTCAATAGATTGAATAGTAAAAACAACATCTTCTCTATCATATCCAAACTCAGAAGCAGTGTATTCCACATCAGCAGGTAAAGAAAATTGTTTCACTTTCTTTGATCGTGTATCCATAATTAAAGCTGTTAAGTCCATATTTTCTCCTTTCTTAACTAGCCTTCTACTTGTCTATTCAACTGTTCTAAATCAGCAACAGTCAAGACACCATATCCAATAAATGAATCTCCCTCATAATCAACAATTTCAATTTGTTCATTATAAGAACCACTCAAACCAATCACAGACAACTTTCCAAAATATAAAGGCAAGCTAAACCAAGCCTGCCTTCCATTCTTTGGATTCTTAATCAACACTCTTGAAGCCATATTCACCACTAGCAATTTTCTATTGCAAGAAGTACCAGCTATCGCCTTCGTGACCAAGAAACACATAGGAATCTCCTAAGCGACTAGCAATTTCTTCTTCATGTTCTTCTACATAAGCAGACAAACGATCTTCATTCACTAACTGCTCATATTCTCCATGATTCAAAATACCTGCAAAATCAATCAATGCTTCCTGCGTATCAACTTCTGTAAACGAATTGACATACACATTATCAGGATTGTTACCATCAAACTGTCCAAACTCTACACCGTCAAAGTGTTCATCTAAGCGTTCAATAATCTTTGCAGGTTCATCAAGCAACTTTTTTCCAAAATTGTAATACTTACATACATCAGAAAACTTATCATAGACGACTTTAATACTCATTTTTTCTCCTTCCAAATAAAAAAGGAAGCCATATTTGACTTCCTTCATTCCTTTACTTAAATTGAAGCTGAACGCTCAAAACTAGAACCAATCGCAAATGCACGAGTTGTTACCTTATTCAATTCCTTATTCATTGCATAGTAACTAGACAGGTCTTTCTTGATACACTCAATAACCTGATACGGTAGTTGCAATTCTTCATCATTTTTAAGAAGCGAACTCAATTCACCAGCCATAGTCCACGCTTGCTTAAATTCTTGATCCTTTAGTTTTTTCGCAAGTTCATTTGACAATTCAATAATTTGTTTATCTTTTCCTTGTAAAGCCATTTTTTTATACCTCTTTTCTTCTTTAGCTTTTTATATATTCAACCTAAAGCTGGAGAACGTTTCTTAACTTTCATCTATTCTCTCCCAAATAACCAATCTAACGAAACTTCTAGTAAATCAGCTAACTTAATAAGATTTTCAAAGTTGGGTTCTCGATTTCCTTTTTCCCAATTTGTATAAGTTACTCTATTGACATGGACTAAATCAGCAATATCTTTTTGCGTAAGTCCTTTTTTTTCCTTAACATTTTTAACTTTTCATGAAATTTCTCCATATTCTAAACCCACTCCTCTAAATGAAATCGTTCAATCAATTTTAAACACTCCATTTCCATTTCTTCTTTACTCCTTCTTAACAATCCAAACCAAAGTAACTTTCTCTTAACATCTACTTGTCCTGCTAGATATGATTCATAATCTGTAATCAATCGTTTCAACTTAACCCAATCACTTCGCTTCTTTGTCTGATTATAGGTTTGAGATTGAAATTCAATATAACCCTGATAATCTCTCGCTATCTTACTATCAGTTAAACCATCATAGAAATTTCTTGCTGGAATCAGATAGACAATCTTTTCAATATCTTTGTATTCAATCATACTCTCCTGACTAACTGACTTTGAAGAAGTTCTAATTCTTTTCGCTGTCGTGAAGTTAATTCGCCTGCTTCCATTATCTTCTTCATATTTTCTTGAAGAAACAACCGATCAATTTCAGATACGAATAACAATGAATTAGAAACTCTTTCTACCAACCATCTAATCGTTCTATCAACTGAATATGGCTCAGGACTAACCGATAGCCTAATAGCTTCATTATTACCAAATAATTCTTGCCATTTACTATCTAACTTCCTAAATCCATGTTCATCAGTACCATCATATATCTGTATCGCTCCTTGAAAGATTGACCTTGTTAATTCAGCAATCTCAGCACCAGCCAAAACTTCTGAAATGAATGACCTTGCCTTACCTTGTGAGAATCGAACTTCATAACGATTCCATATTCCAAATAACCTAACACTATCTGATACACTTATACCTTCTTTCTTCGCTATTTCATACCTCTTTTCATAAAAGTTAAAATACATTTCAGACTGCCGACTACCAAGATAGATTGATAACCCTTGTCTATTTTCTGTTTCCAGTGGATTCTCAAAATCAAATCCACCACCTCCCACAAATGAGAAACTTTTTAAATATGGCGAAACAATATCCTGTTTATAATACCTTGTTACTAGTGTTGATAAATCAAAATTTTCTTTCATATCTTCTCTAGCCATTTCATCAACTGCAATATCTATTCTAGTAACACTAAAATTTTCCCCATATTTTTGTTTCAACCTTTTTATAAAATCTATCCATGTTATATTTTCACTTTCAAGATACAGTTCTAATTGTCTGCAACCTTGACCACTTAACTGTACCGTAATTCTGTTTTTATCTTCTCCATTTTCGCTATACGAGGAATTAAAACCAAAAAACCAAATATCACCATAACGATACAACAATTCATATTTCATAAATGATGTTGTTTCAGGATTCAACATAACATCAAATCCAAAAAACTCTTTCGCTACAAAATATACATCAGACTCATTATGCAGTGTAAATCTAAAATAATCTATCATATACCTTGTCAAACTTGTATCACATTCTTCAACAGAAAAATGCTTCTCGATTTCTAATCGTTTTTCTTTTTTTAACCTCCTATGCCCATTTTCATAAGCCAACAGCGTTGAAGGGGAGATACCAGTTTTTAAAGAAAATTCTTTTCTGGTCATATTTCTTTCTTTTCTAAATTCTTTTAACTTTTTTCCTTCCATTTCTCCTTAATACCTCCCTTTTTAAATAAAAGTAACACAAAAAATCACAAAAGTAACACAACTCAACCCCTTGTCGCTGTAAGCGTAAAGTGCATTTTGTAACTTTTGTTACCCACCTATTAGAATAGGTGGGTTAATAAATATAGTCCAGCCAAAAATGCGGTCGGTGCGGTGCATGGGTTCGCCTACGGCTTCACCCCTGCTTTGCACCTACATTTTTGGCTGGACTATACTTAATAAAAAATGCCCCCTAAAAAGGGGCGACTACACTATTCTAATAGAAAGACTAATCTCTAAAATATTCGGAAATTAAGTCACCCCATCCTTTATTAGACTCTTCCCTATCATCTATCATTTTTGAAAGTAATTCCTTTGAATCTAAATCTAGGAAAATTTTACCTTCCTTACGCTCAAATGAATAGAAGCCTTGTTCTTCAATTTTTTGAATAACATTTCTCAAAATATTCGAACGAATACCTTTTTCTAAGGCAAAATCTGATAGATAAATACCATCAGGAAAATCATTTTCTTCATATTCTTTTTGTTTACTAGACATCAATTCTTGCACCAATTCAGAACTATCTTTTTTTACAGTTCCTTTTTCAAGTTCTTCATTAGCTTGCATTTCTTCCTGTAATGCTTGTTTTTCTTCCTCAGAAAGAACAGCTTCAGGATTCTCTAATGGATTGAAAGGATTTTCTCGTCTTTGAATCTTGTCATATTCATCAAAGAAAGAGAACTCTTTTGAAAGCAATGGAGAATAAAACTCCCTGGCCACTTCTCCATACACACTCGCATATCCACGACCATATACACGCTTACCAGCAAGATACTTCACATACTTAAATTCCTTATTCCTATTAACTTCTCCAAAAGCTAAATCATAACCGACTTCATCTAGGCGACCAACAGAAATTCGAAAATTTATGTTTGACTGTAGTTTAGAGCCTAAATCTTCCCTAGAAGGCTTCTGCATTGCAATAGTCGCAAAACACCCAGCTTGCCTTCCTAGAAGCAAGAATTGACCCATAGCATTGTCTAAACGCTGTCTTGTCTGAAAATCAAGCATAGCGCACAAGGCATTATATTCATCACAAACTAAAAAATAAGGTTCAAGTCCGTATTCAAAAAACTTCTTCAAATCCTTGTCGCCATTTTCTTCACGCATTTTACGCATATAGGCATAGCGAGCGAACATAATTTGAACTGCTCTTTCAATCATAGAAACAATATCTTCAACCTCATAAGAAATACGACCTTCAAAGGCTTTCTGCTCCGACATAGTAACAAAGTCAGCTTGTTTTGGATCACATATATCCACTACTCCAACTTTAGCCATTGCACGAATCAGAGTTCTTAAAAGAACTGTCTTACCTCCACCAGTACCACCACAAACCAGCAAATGAGGATCATCAATAGGATTCCAATAGAGATTCTTCATTAGTTGAATACCCTTATCAGAATAGTTGACATCAGTTACCTTAATACGATTCAAAAACGCAGAATATGCAAGTTTATAAGTTTTAAATTTAACATCATCCTGAACTTCCATAAAGTCCATAAAAAAGGTTGTTTCTAAATCTGAACCAATCTTCTTAAACTTATCTTGAAACTTATTCCCAGCCATTTTAAAAGCAATTTCCAAATCATACCGATTCTGCTTCATATAAACAACAGGAAAAACAACCTTATCTCTAGTTCCTGAATCCGTCTTAACCTTTTTAGTATAAGTATAACCATTTTCCCTCAAAAAGAAAGCTAGCTTAGATTCCCTTTCTCTCTTTTGAAAATAAAATAACCTTTCTTGTGAAAGCCAAGTCAAATAAAGACTAATCAAACTAAATACTATAACCATCAAACTGACAATCACTATCGAAGGAACATCAGCATTTTTTAGTTTTTCTAAATTTTGATAAATATAAAATCCTAAAATTGGACTAAACAACAAAAAGAAAAAAGAAAAGATAAAGTATCTTAATTTTTCCATAAAAGGAAGAATCCTAACTCCTCTATAAGCAGGAAGTAAACTCATATCTTTTCTCCTTTAAAAACTATCCTTTATGTTCTTGCTTATGTTCTTGTTTTTGTTCTTGTGGTTTTACTTGACCAGACACTTTCTTCAGCTTATCGACCACAAATACGAAACGGTGCTTGTTCGGCTCTACTTGATTACGATCAGCCTTACGCATACCATGATAAGCAACCAGCAAAGTATCAAAATCAATAGCTTCTTGATAACCAAGATTCAAAGCATTGATTTCTTCTTCTGATTGTTCTGTCACTTTCAAGAAGACAGTATCTTCTTGTCCTTCTGAATATACAAGAACTTCAACACCATCATAATCGCCTTCACCAGTTTCAAGATCAACATTTACAAATTGCGCACCTTCATTCTTAATAAATTTACAAGTACCCAAAATTTCCTTCGGATTTAACAATAGATCATTCAAAATACGATATTTCTTTGAGAAAATTTCTACACGATTTCCTAATTCAAGTCCATTTTTAGCCATTATTTGTTACCCCCTACACGTTTAAGTCCTTTAGCCAATACATTTGTTGAAGCTGAAAAATTTGTACCTTCAACATAATCTTCCAAGAAAGTTGGTTCAATAGCTTCAACTTCCTCATTTACTTTATAAGTTGCCATATCTTTTGGAGTGATAATTGAAAACATACCATGTTTTGCATTCATCACAATATGTCGAGTTCCATCAAAAGGCTTACCTTCAATAATAGAAGGTGCTTTTTCAGAACGTACATAATTTGCTTTCCCAATAGCTGCAGGATTGAATTTAAATTTTTCGATTTTCATTTTTTATATTTCCTTTTCTATTTACATTTTTTATTCTTAAAAATAAAGGACGATAATTCCTGTTTTATTATCGTCCTAACAACATTATCTTAATCTTTTTTACGCTTAATCCCTACTAAACCTAACATAGACAAGATTCCACTTCCAACATAACCAAGCATACTAGATGCTGTACCAGTATTCGGCAATGATGGTTTCTTAGGCTCTTGCGGATGTTCTTCAGGAGTTTTTGGCTCTGGTTTTGGTTCTTCTGGAGTATGAGTCACAACCGTATTGGAAACAACTTCCACACCATTAACTGTATGAGAGTAAGTATTTTCTACTGTTCCTGACTGAATACGTGTCATTTGTAGATATACTTCTGCTTGAAACTCTGATGTTTCTAAAATCGACTTCAAGAAAGTATTATCAAAGCTAATATTTACTTTTCCTTTGTCTTTGTCTACTACCTGACTAGTATACTTAGTTAATTCATCACCAGCTTTAAATTTTTGGCCATCACTTGTTTCAAAATCTACAGTCGCAAACACTTGATAAACACCTTGATACTCATCATGTGTTTCATCATAATCATCGCTAAACTGGTACTCAAACAACTGCTCCGAGCGATCCTTTGGTATCAGGGAACCAACTAATTTATAATTAAATGTTTGATTCAACTTAAGCTCTTTTCCATCTAAACTTTCTTTACTTAAATGGTCAATCACTACATCTTTCTTTGGTTCAATCTTCGGAACATTATTGACTACAGTTTCAGTTACATAAGCCATACCAAAATCAATTTGATAGGCTGTATTCTCATATTTACCACCTGTTTGACCCAATTCCTTCTTAACAGTCATTGGATTGGTAATGGTCAGAACTTCTCCAGCTTGCACGTAGGTCTTGTAGAACTCCTCTGGATTCTCCGCCTCGAATACTTGAATCGCTCCTTTCGGAGTGAAATTCCTAGACTTCATAGCTTCTTGGACACCTGTTGGTGCCTTATCCAGACTTTCATAAAGAGACATTTTCAAACCTTTAACTACTTGACCTTTAGAATCAGTCACTTGAACACCATCTTGATTAATGGTAACAGCTTCTTCTGGGTAATCATCAACGATATAGAACCCTTTGCCAATACGGTCTTTATCTGCTTCAATGCCCTTGTATTGGCTATAATCTGCCGTTACCTTGTAGTAGTTGACAGAGCCTGCCAAGACCTGTTTCCCATCAATATTCACGCCTGCTTTATTCAGATTCTTCTTGGTTGGTTTCGCAGTAGGAACATTATTTACAACTGTTTCCGTGATATAAGCTGAACCAAAATCAAGCTGATAGGCTGTATTCTCATACTTACCACCTGTTTGACCCAATTCCTTCTTAACAGTCATTGGATTGGTAATGGTCAGAACTTCTCCAGCTTGCACGTAAGTCTTGTAGAACTCCTCTGGATTCTCCGCCTCGAATACTTGAATCGCTCCTTTCGGAGTGAAATTCCTAGACTTCATAGCTTCTTGGACACCTGATGGTGCCTTAGCTAGACTTTCATAAAGAGCCATTTTCAAGCCTTTAACTACTTGACCTTTAGAATCAGTCACTTGAACACCATCTTGATTGATGGTAACAGCTTCTTCTGGGTAATCATCAACGATATAGAACCCTTTGCCAATACTGTCTTTATCTGCTTCAATACCCTTGTATTGACTATAATCTGCCGTTACCGTGTAGTAGTTGACAGAGCCTGCCAAGACCTGTTTCCCATCGATATTCACGCCTGCTTTATTCAGATTCTTCTTGGTTGGTTTCGCAGTAGGAACATTATTGACTACAGTTTCAGTTACATAAGCCGAACCAAAATCAA
>NZ_VMMR01000030.1:0-4718 GCF_013277285.1 Streptococcus sp. 339
TGTTTCTGATTGAGGAAGTGCTATTTGTATTCCACCAGGGCCGTAAGCTACACCTGTAAAAGTTACTCTTTTTATTTTTCCGCTTACATATATTGAACCACTAACTGATTGTCCTGCCCTACCTTGACCGCTTACCGGGTAATATAAGGTACGGCCATTTGTTAATGTAATACGAACTCCTCCAGAGAATTGATAAGAGCTTTTAGTATAAGGTCGTGCGTACCACCATGCTCTACTTCGGTTATCATAAATTTCTATTTTGGAAACTCCACCATTTCCAGTTGCAGTAGAATATGGGGTGATTTGGTTTGCTTTTGGAGTTTCGGCATATGTTGTAACAGTAAATGAAAGAAGAGTGAGAAAGGTAGTTATAAATAAAATAAGTTTTTTCATGGTAGTTCTCCTTTATTTTTTGTATGATTATATCAGAATATTTTTAAAAATGAAAGGGTTTTCTATGAAGGGTGATGTTTTTTTTGATTATTTTTTGAAATCACTTAGGTTTCATCTTGGTGATAGGTGTAAGGATATTGGATTTATAGAGTTTGCTAAGGATGAAAATAATAGTTTTATTATTATAAAGGATTATATTTTAGAATCATTAGTAGTGTTGTCAAATATTTTGAGTAAGGAGAGGATTGTGTTTTCTTGTGGGGTTATTCATAGTAAGGGGGGAGTTACTGGAGTAGAAGTATGTATGAATGTATTAGAGTTAGAAAGATTAAATAATTTGTATAAGATATAGTTTTGAAGAATATTAAAAAATATAATGGAAACTGTCTATGTAGGATGTGTGGAGTTGATAGTATCAATGTTTCCTATGGAGATAATTTTCTCAACTATGTTTACTTTGATTTTTTGGTCGGACAATAGCGAAGCCGTCCGACTGTCATTTTGAAAAAATGACTTTGGGGGACTTATCGAAGTCGCCCAATTTTTCAAAAAATGCCCTTGCGATTCGAGGGCTTTTTTTGTAGTTCGCCCTGGCATAAAGTGGGCGGACTAGCTCTCTGCAAGAGCCTTCGGAGAACGCACTTTTACGAAGTAAAGTATAGTGCGTTATTATACTTTACATGGAAGTTAGCCGAAATTTGTGCTAAAATTCTAGCTAGAATGTTATCACAATAGACGAGCAATAGGCTTGCCGGCTCGTCTGTCATTCGCTACTCGAATGACCCACCTGAGGAGGTAAAAGTTATGAGCTACATGGTTGCGAGAATGCAGAAAATGAAAGTTGGGAATTTGGGTGGCGCATATAAGCACAATGAACGGATTTTTGAAAAGCACTCAAACAAAGACATCGACACGAGCAGGTCACACCTCAACTATGAGTTGACGGATCGTGACCGCTCTGTGTCGTATGAACGGCAAATTAAGGACTATGTGAACGAGAACAAGAGTTCTAAACGTGGGATACGGAAAGACGCTGTTTTGTGTGATGAATGGATTATTACGTCAGATAAAGATTTTTTTGAAAAGTTGGGCCAGGAGCAGACGAGAAAATTTTTTGAAACGGCTAAAAACTACTTCGCGGAGAATTACGGAGAAACCAACGTTGCTTATGCCAGTGTACATCTTGATGAGAGTACCCCACACATGCACTTAGGGATTGTGCCAATGAGAAATGGTAAGCTGTCATCAAAGGTTATGTTTAACCGTGAGGAGCTAAAGCATATTCAGGAAGATTTGCCAAAGTACATGAATGAGCATGGTTTTGAGTTGCAACGTGGAAAGCGAGATAGCAAAGAACAGCATTTGAGTGTGGCGGACTACAAGGAAAAAATGGGGCGTGAAGCTCTTAATCAGGAATTGCTAGATTTAGGAGCGCCAAAATATTGGCATACGGAAGAACGTAGACCTGCAACAATGTCAGAAATTCAAGATTATGAGGACATAGGTTCTTTGTTTGCAGATTCAGACGTGACATTTAACATCCGAGAAGCGACGTTGGAAGAGCGTTTCAAATGGCTAGACACTCATAGAAACGATTTAAGGGCAGATTTAGGACGTTTAGAGGGTGTCCTTGAGAAAAAGATTGACGAATACGGTAAAATCGATTCTGAGGCTTCTGAGAGGCTCTCAGAGCTATCTGAGTTAAATTCTGAGGTAAATAGTCGTCAGGAGGAAATAAAGGGGTTAAAAAGCGATTCTAAGCGTCTGAGCGATGATGTGGTTCGTCTGGAGAGAGCTCATAGAGAAAAAACGCAACTTTTGGTGGAACAATCAAGTAACTTATCGAAAATTTCGTATAGAGATTTAGATAGACGTCGAGTTGCAGGAAGAATTAGAAAATGCTACTCCTAAACTGTTTGGCGATGGCTTTAATTTTACTTCGGATTTTGTTGGACGACTGAAGACGTTTGTGTCTGATGTTGTAGAGAAGCTGGAGCAGGCGGTCAATCAAAATGAGTTACTTAGAAATGCACTAGCAGGCATGAAAGAAGCAAAGAGTAGGCTTGAAAATAGCCTATCTCATGCAGAATGGAAAAATCAGCAATTAGAGACTGAAAACAAAGCATTAAAGCTAGAAAACAGGGAGTTGAAAGTTTCTAAAAATCTCTTAGATGACCTTTCTGAAGTCATAACAGAAAAAGAAGTAACCAGCCTCAATAAGCGTTTAGAAAACTTAAGAGAGACACGAGAACTGTCTAGGAAAAGACATGAGCCTACAAAAGGGCGGAGTATCTGAGCGATTTATGCCGTGAAAGCTATTTGACAATAAGCTAGGTCAAGTTAGACTGGTTAAGGCGGTTCAGTCTGAACTTTGTTCAGCTGACCGACAAACCAAAGACTAACGACCTAGGTTCCTTGTTGTCAAATAGACCATGGAATAAAGCAAGCGGACATGGTATAATAGCAATATTCTGGCACTAAGCCTTCGAAAGGAGGTGTTTAGCTTGTTAGAACTCATTACTCTTCTTGTTGTTGTCCGAGTAGTGTTGCCCTTAGCGTACGAGTTGGGGAAAGCCTATGGGATGAAGTGGATTGAAAAGCGCTTCGATGACAACGAGAAATAGTGTCACTTTTCACGAACGCTAGTGTGTTGTAGCTAGCGCAAAAAAGCACCCTAAGTCTTGGCGGACAGGGTGCTTTTCGTTTAGCGTGATGAACTCACTACTCTTGTTGTTGATTAAATTATAACATAGTTTTATAATGGGTGTCAAAAATAGACATTTGTGATATAATCAAATTGAGGCGCCTCAGCGATACGGTCGGTGGCGTGAATCTCTTTATAGGTCGGGCAACTGGAAACGGATAGCTCAAAGGGCACTATTTTGTGTCGGGTGTGGGACTGCCTTCAGCTTCGAGCTGTAAAGACCCCGGATGCATTTTTAAGAGATTGGCCCGATAGGGTCTTTTTTTTGAAAAATTTAAAAAAAATGAAGGATTTTTTCTAAAGGAGTTACTTTCATACTTACTTTATAACTTACTTTATATATACTTTGGGGGTGTCAAAAAGTCAGTATTATCAAGGGTTTGCGAGGAGATAAGTGACAAAAAAGTACGTGATACATGACAAAAAAGTACGTGATACATGACAAAAAAGTACGTGATACATGACAAAAAAGTACGTGATACATGACAAAAAAGTAATAAATTACTTGAAGTTTGTCATGTAATATTATATAATCATTTATGACAAAAAAGTACGTGAGGTTAAGCCATGAAAAAAGGGAAGTCAGAAAATGCGTTTGAGGGCTTGATGTCTAGACAAGATTATCTAGTAGTACAAGCGAATGACCTAGCCAAAGCCTTTGGGAATTTAAAAGCCTTTGAACATAAGCTACTGGACTATTGTTTTAGCTATGTGACCAAAGAAAGCACTGCAACAGATACATTTACGACAAATGCAAAAGAGGTGCTGAAGCACTTTGGATTGAACGCTTCAGGGAAAAACTATGAGCGTGTGGCACGTGGCTTTAAAGCCCTAAACGAAAACACTGCGTTATATCTGCCAATCGTTGAGAATGGCGTTAAAGGGATATTGATGACCCAGTTATTTAGAAAAATTAAATTCTTAGCTAATGGCGAAGTGGAATTTATCTTTTCAGAAGATGCTGCGCCTTACGTATTTGCTTTACGTAGCCAGTTCTTCTCGTTCAAATTGGCAGAGTTAGCTCAAATCAAATCAAAGTATGCCATTATTTTGATGAAATTGTGGGAAGCAAATCGCTTTAAAAATCAACGTGTCACAACCATTCAAGGAGATTTAGACGATTGGCAAGATTGGTTTTTAGGGGAAGAGAGAAGAATGCCCCCTGCAATCTTTGCAAGGAACTGTCTGAAAGTTGGGGCAGAAGAGCTAGAGAAAAAATTAGGGGTAGATGTTTATCTAAACGTAGTTAAAAATGGCCGAAAGGTCATAGGCTATGAAATGCAGATTACTGATAATCGACAAGTACCAACTGCAGAGATAATCAAGCAAGCTGAAGAAAGAAGTCGACAGACAGATATTTATGATTTTTTAGATTAAGCACTGTTCAAAAATCTAAGTATGGTTCAAATGGTTGTAACTGTCATGGAAAACACTTGTTTATATCTAATTTATGAGTAAAAAGATGCTATTGAGATGAAAAAGCAGCTCGATGTTGATGAAATTTAAAGAGACTGGGACAATTTTGTCCCAGTCTCTTTCTTGTTAGTGAATTATTCTTCGTATAGAATTTCAGGGTTCGGTATGCTCATCCCTGAACCACCACTACTGTAATTATTTGTTT
>NZ_VMMR01000031.1:0-46443 GCF_013277285.1 Streptococcus sp. 339
GTCAGTAACCATATCTACGACAAGACGACGTTGACGCGGTTTAAAGAGATTTTCGAAGAGTATTAAATAGAGGTCTCTTCCATCTTCTCCCATCCTAGCTCTCGGTAACTACAGTCACCAACAACCTCTACGCTAAACTGGCCGTCCTCATATTCAAGGATCGTCACGCTACCATTATCAAGACCATGTGGATGCATACCATTGATCAGATAAACAATGGTTCCAATGGTCATTCCGTGGCTGACGACAAGGGCATTGCCCCCACCTTGTTCTTCCATTTCCTTGGCAATCGCTTCAAAGCCTTCCTTGATTCGACCACTGAGTTTTTCCCAGCCCTCAGCCCAACCAGCTGTATCAACCTCTACCAAGCCCTCAGCCAGTTCAGCATAAGACAATTGGTGAACGTGATCCACATTAAAGATACGAGGAATAATGCCCATGAAAAGATCGCCATCGTAAGCTCCGTCAAAGCTACCAAAACACCATTCTCTGATACGCTTGTCCATGCGATAAGGGATTTTTCCCTGCAAGCCAAGTTCATCAAGGATAATTCCCATTGTCTGAATAGTGCGACCAGAATCACTCGAATAAGCACGCTCAAACTGCAGACCAGATTCTCGCAAACCGATTCCTAACTCTTGAATCCCTCGTTCACCTTCAGCTGTTAAGGGAGTATCGCTCCAACCTTGCGCGCGACCAATCGTGTTAAACATGGTCTTGCCATGACGTACCAAATACAATCGTACTTTTACCATTTTCCGTCCTCCGTTTGCTTCTATTATATCATGGATGATAAAACAAAAGCCACCCAGACAGGCGACTTTTGCAGGAGATTATTATGAAAAAGTTTAGGAGTTCTATTAAATAAAGATATTAGATGAAAATCAAATTCAAACTAAATCAGTATTATCTGTTTCAAATAATATTAGGAGGTCTTTATTTAATGATTATAGTATACACATCCAACCTTAAATAGAGCTTAAAATTTCTCCTATTTTCTTAATTTTTAAAACTATGAATTGGTGCTGGGATTTGTCCTCCACGAGAGATGAAATCAACAGACGAAGCTCCATTGACTTTCATAACAGGTGCAGTTCCTAATAGGCCACCAAACTCAATCATATCGCCTTCTTTTCCTTTTGGAATGATACGAACAGCTGTTGTTTTCATGTTAATGACACCAATGGCAGCCTCATCCGCAATCATAGCCGCAATGGTTTCAACAGGTGTATCTTCTGGGATGGCAATCATATCCAAACCAACAGAACAGATAGCCGTCATAGCTTCTAGTTTTTCCAAATTAAGAGAGCCATTTTGCACTGCAGCAATCATTCCCTCATCCTCGGAAACAGGAATAAAGGCACCAGACAAACCACCAACTTGGTTGCAGGCCATCACTCCACCCTTTTTAACTTGGTCATTCAAGAGAGCCAAGGCAGCCGTCGTTCCATGCGTACCAACTGTTTCTAGCCCCATTTCTTCAAGGACACGTGCAACAGAATCTCCAACCGCAGGAGTTGGCGCCAAACTCAAGTCCACAATACCAAACTCCACACCCAGTCTCTCACTGGCCATTTGACCAACCAATTGACCGATCCGAGTGATTTTAAAGGCAGTCTTCTTGACCGTTTCTGCTACTACGTCAAAGCTCTCTCCACGAACTTTTTCCAGGGCACGTTTCACCACACCAGGACCAGAAACTCCGACATTGATGATAACATCTGCCTCCCCAACACCATGGAAGGCACCCGCCATAAATGGATTGTCCTCAACAGCATTAGCGAATACAACCAACTTAGCTGCCCCCATATCAGATAGAGTTGCCGTTTCCTTGATAACACGTCCCATATCTGCGACAGCCGTCATATTGATACCAGACTTGGTTGAGCCGATATTGACTGACGAGCATACCTTGTCCGTTTCAGCCAAAGCACGAGGAATAGAATTGATGAGAATCTCATCTCCCTTTTGATAACCTTTTTGTACCAAGGCAGAGAAACCACCAATAAAGTCCACTCCAATCTCTTTCGCAGCCTTATCAAGCGCTTTTGCCAGAACCACGTAGTCCGTCGCATCTGTCGCTGCTCCAATTAGAGAAATAGGTGTCACCGATACACGCTTATTAACGATAGGAATTCCCAACTCAGCCGCAATTTCATCGCCAACAGCCACTAAATTAGCTGCCTTGGTCCTAATCTTTTGATAAATTTTCTCCGCAGCACGATTGATATCTGGATCAATACAGTCCAAAAGGGAAATCCCCATGGTAATAGTTCTGATATCGAAGTTTTGCTCCTCAATCATGGCAATAGTTTCAGTAACTTGTCTAATATCCATGATAACCTCCTAGATATTATACATAGCTTCGAAAATCGCTGCACTCTGAATATTAATTTTCACATTCAAAGTTTGCCCAAAAGCTTCAAATTCATTACGAAGATAAGTGAAATCTTGCTTTTCATCACTAGAGACGACAGCCATCATCGTGAAATATTCATCCAAGACAGTTTGAGAGATATCGTCTATGTTCAAACCCATTTCTGCAATTTTACCAGAAACACTTGCAACAATTCCAGATTTATCTTTACCAACAACAGTTATAATCGCTTTCATAAGCAAACTCCAATTCTTCTTAAAATAGGAAACCTGAACATTAAACAGGATTCTTTTCAAATAGTATAGCATAATTCCAACTAAAATACTCAAAAACGCCTGCTTACGAAGTTGTTCTTAAGCAAAAAACAATTTCGTAAACAAGCGTCTACTATCCCAACTTATGATGAGTGTTCCCGCTAGGACCGAAATCCTAGCGGTAGACCAGAGCTAGACTAAGAGCACAAGACTCCATCATCATAACACTCAACAAAATTGATGATTTTATACTAATTCGATGATCGCCATTGGCGCTGCATCACCACGACGTGGTTCAGTTTTAAGGATACGAGTGTATCCACCGTTACGTTCAGCATAACGAGGTGCGATTTCTGAGAACAATTTTTGAAGTGCTGTAGTAGAAGTGTACTTATCAGTTGCTTCATCATAGTTTTCAGATGCGATTTCATTACGTACGAAAGCAGCTGCTTGACGACGTGCATGCAAATCACCACGTTTACCTAGAGTAATCATTTTTTCAACAGTTTTACGGATTTCTTTAGCACGAGCTTCAGTTGTCACGATTGATTCATTGATCAAAAGGTCAGTTGTCAAATCGCGAAGCATTGCTTTACGTTGTGAGCTAGTGCGTCCTAGTTTACGGTAAGCCATGTATTCCTCCTTTATTTATCTTTTAATCCAAGACCCAAATCAATGAGTTTGAGTTTCACTTCTTCCAAACTCTTGCGTCCAAGATTTCGTACTTTCATCATCTCTGCTTCAGATTTTTCTGTCAAATCATGCACAGTATTGATACCGGCACGTTTCAAACAGTTGTATGAACGCACAGACAAGTCCAGTTCCTCAATCGTACGATCCAAAATACGGTCGTCAGATTCAGTATCAGCTTCTTTCATCACTTCAGTTGACTTAGCAATTTCAGTAAGATTTGTAAACAAATCAAGATGTTCTGTCAAAATACGTGCTGAAAGCCCTAAAGCATCTTCTGGAATAATTGTTCCATTTGTCAAGATTTCAAGGGTTAATTTATCAAATCCATCATTGCTACCTACACGAGCAGGTTCCACTTGATAGTTGACTTTTGTAACTGGTGTATAAATAGAGTCTACAGCAAGTGTTCCAACTGGTGCATTATCCTTTTTATTTTCATCAGCAGGTACATATCCACGACCACTGTTAACAGTCATAGTCGCTTTTAGAGAAGAACCTTCACCGATTGTAAAGAGATAATGATCTGGATTTACAATTTCAATATCGCTATCTGTCAAAATGTCACCAGCTGTTACTTCAGCAGGACCTTCAACATCTAGTTCGATGATTTTTTCGTCTTCAACGTACGATTTCACTGCAATTCCTTTAATGTTCAGAATGATTTGCATCACGTCTTCACGAACACCTGGAACTGTGTCAAACTCATGTAACACACCATCAATATTGATAGATGTCACAGCTGCTCCTGGTAGAGAAGCTAGAAGTACACGACGAAGAGAGTTACCAAGAGTTGTACCGTAGCCACGTTCAAGTGGTTCGATTACAAACTTGCCATAATCTTTATTTTCATCAATTTTTGTTATATTTGGTTTTTCAAACTCGATCATTTAGTTACTCCCTCTTAAACGAAAAGCAGTGTAATGCGATGATTATACACGGCGACGTTTTGGAGGACGAGCACCATTGTGTGGCACTGGAGTCACATCACGAATTGCTGTTACTTCAAGACCAGCGGCAGCAAGCGCACGAATAGCTGACTCACGACCAGAACCTGGACCTTTTACAGTAACTTCAACTGATTTAAGACCGTGTTCTTGTGCAGATTTAGCAGCAGCTTCAGAAGCCATTTGGGCAGCGAATGGTGTAGATTTACGAGAACCTTTGAAACCAAGAGCACCAGCTGATGACCAAGCAATTGCATTACCATGCACATCAGTAATCATAACAATAGTGTTATTAAATGTAGCGTGAATATGAGCAATACCAGATTCGATATTCTTTTTCACACGACGTTTACGTGTTGGTTTAGCCAAGACTTTTACCTCCTATATTATTTTTTCTTACCAGCAATCGCAACAGCTTTACCTTTACGAGTGCGAGCGTTGTTTTTAGTGTTTTGTCCACGGACAGGAAGTCCACGACGGTGACGGATACCACGGTATGAACCGATTTCCATCAAACGTTTGATGTTCAAGTTTACTTCACGACGAAGGTCACCTTCAACTTTGATTGCATCCACTTCACGACGGATAGCATCTTCTTGATCTGATGTAAGATCACGTACACGAACATCTTCTGAGATTCCAGCAGCAGCCAAAATTTTCTTAGATGTTGCAAGTCCGATACCATAAACATAAGTCAATGAGATTACTACGCGTTTGTCATTTGGAATATCAACTCCAGCAATACGAGCCATGTTTTCTCCTTTCTATCTTATCCTTGACGTTGTTTGTGTTTTGGATTTGCTGGGCAAATTACCATAACACGACCATTACGACGAATAACTTTACAGTATTCGCAAATTGGTTTGACCGATGGTCTTACTTTCATTTCTTATCCCTCCAAGTTTTTCGATTATTTAAAGCGGTAAGTGATACGCCCACGTGTCAAGTCATATGGACTCATTTCGACAGTAACACGATCTCCCGCTAAAATACGAATATAGTTTTTACGAATTTTACCAGAAACTGTTGCTAAAATCTGATGTCCATTTTCAAGTTCAACCGTAAACATTGCATTCGGCATTGTATCAACTACTTTGCCTTCAACTTCAATCACATCGTCTTTTGCCACGCAAAAGCACCTCCATAAATTTCGATTCGATGCCTCTAGACACAGAGACAACAATTATAAGTCAGACTATCTCAGTATAACATTTGTAGCGGATTTTTGCAAGTGTGAAAAACGCTTTATTTCAAATTTGTCAATACTTTTTCGATATCTGAGAAGACATCATTGATATCCTGATTACCTTCGATGTCATGAACCAAGCCTTTGGCACGGTAGTGAGCAATGATTGGTTCCCCTTGAGCAATATTCACATCCAAACGACGTTTGACTGTCTCAGGCTTATCATCTTCACGTTGGTAGTAATCTTCTTCTTTATAGTCAACTGGTGGGTTAAAGACCTTGTGGAAAGTTTCTCCAGTTACGCGATGGATGATACGGCCACTCAAACGTTCCAAGAGGCTATCTGGATTCACTTCGATGTTGATAACACCTTCTAGTTCGATGCCAAGTTCAGCCAATGTTTTGTCCAAGGCATGAGCTTGTTCGATTGTACGTGGGTAACCATCCAATAAGAATCCTGTTTCTTTAATATCATCTTGTGAAAGACGTTCTTTTACGATCCCATTTGTAACTTCGTCAGGAACCAATTCACCCTTGTCAATATATGACTTAGCAAGAACACCCATTTCAGTTTGATTTGCCATTGCAGCGCGGAACATATCACCTGTTGAGATATGTGCAACATGGAATTGTTCTACGATTTTTGCTGCTTGAGTTCCCTTACCTGCACCAGGTAAGCCCATAATCAAAAGATTCATGATCTGATCTCCTTATTTTATTTTTAAATAGAAGCAAAAAGTCTTTTCACCCCTATTTAAAAACAAAATAGAAGAGGGGAGACCAAACTCTCACAAATGTTAGAGTTTAAACCTCCACTCCCTCAGCATTTACTGCTTCATACTCAATGAAAATCNNGCTGACGTGGTTTGAATTTGATTTTCGAAGAGTATCAGTAAATACTTTTATTCTGTTCTGTCCATGAAACCAACATACTTACGTTTCAATAGGTAACCTTCCAATTGTTTGATTCCTTCGATACCTGTAGAAATAATGATCAAGAGACTTGTTCCACCAAAGGCAACAACATCAGAAAGACCAAATACATCTTTAGCTGCAATCGGTAAAATGGAAATCACACCAAGGAAGAGGGAACCAACCGTTGCAAGACGACGAAGAAGTTTAGACATATATTCTTCTGTACCTTTACCAGGACGAACTCCATGGATATAGGCACCGCTCTTTTGTAGGTTCTCTGCCGCTTTTTCAGGATTAATCTGTACAAACGTATAGAAGAATGTAAAGAGAATAATCAACAAAGCATACATGGCAATACCAGTTGGAGAAGTGGTTGCCAACATCTCTTGTGCTACCCTTACCCAAGCCCAATCATGACCTGTGGCGCTCAAAAACTGAAGAATCGCCGCAGGCGCTGCAGTAATGGAACTGGCAAAGATAACAGGGATAACTCCAGCAGGGTTTACCTTCAATGGAAGGTAAGAGCTAGATGGAGCACCTTGTGCAACCTTAGTATATTGGATTGGAATTTTGTATTCTGCTTGTTGAACATAAGTTGTAAAGTAAATGATCAACAATACAGTAATAATCAAAATGATTACGAAAATGATAGATGAAGTGATCCGGCTACTTGGGACGTTCACAAAGTAGTCCACATAGATGCCCTGAATCATCTCTGGAATTGAGGCAACAATCCCGGCAAAGATAATCATAGAAACACCATTTCCGTATCCCTTATCTGTAATTTGCTCTCCCAACCAAGTGACAATCATACTACCAGCTGTTAAGATGATACCAATCGTCAGAAAAACTTGGGGAGTTAAAGCAGTTTTAATCAATTGAGCTCCAGCCAAGGTATTAAAACCAGCTGTAATCCCGATAGATTGCACAAAGGCTAGACCAAGGGCAATATAACGAGTAGCTTGGTTCAATTTTCTTCGACCTACTTCCCCTTGTTTTCCCCACTCTACAAATTTCGGTAAAATATCCATTTGTAAGAGTTGGACAACGATAGAAGCAGTAATATAGGGACTAACTCCTAGGGCAAAAATCGAAAAGTTTTTTAGGGCATTCCCCGACACCAAGCTCAACATGTTTAAGAAGGATAATCCACTTAAAGCATTCAAGCTATTGGCATTCACACCAGGAACTGTAATGCTAGTTCCGATACGAAAGACCAAAACGATAAAAATTGTAAATAAAATTTTTGATCGAACCTGCTTGACTTTAAGAGCTTCTCTTAATAATTTAAAAAACATAGGTCACCTCTCTTAGATGACTTCTACTGAACCACCTTTAGCAGTGATAGCTTCTTCAGCTGATTTAGAGAATTTAGCTGCTTTCACAGTCAATTTCTTAATCAACTCACCGTTACCAAGAATTTTAATACCTGACTTTTCAGCTTTAACAATTCCTGCTTCGATAAGAACAACTGGAGTTACTTCAGCACCATCTTCAAAGACGTTCAATTGGTCAAGGTTCACAATTGCGTATTCTTTAGCGTTGATGTTAGTGAATCCACGTTTTGGAAGACGACGGAACAATGGAGTTTGTCCACCTTCAAAACCAAGGCGAACTCCGCCACCGCTACGAGCTTTTTGACCTTTTTGACCACGACCAGATGTTTTACCGTTACCTGATGAAGTACCACGACCAACGCGGTTACGTACTTTACGAGAACCTTCTGCAGGTTTCAATTCATGAAGTTTCATTTTTATTTTCTCCTCTTTTGTAAAATGCTAGCGCCGATAAGGGAGAAAAGGTTGTCTCCCCCATCAACTCGCCTATACGACGTCATCATAGATGACTATATCTAGTTTTAGGGGATGGTATAGTGCACATCCCCTAAAAATTCATTAGTTTACTTCTTCAACTGTTACCAAGTGAGATACTGCAGTGATCATACCACGGATAGCAGCGTTATCTTCTTTAATAACAGAGCTGTTCAATTTGCCAAGTCCAAGTGCTACAACAGTTTTACGTTGTGACGGAATGCGTCCGATTGGAGACTTAGTCAAAGTAATTTTAATTTGAGCCATTTTATCCCCTTTCTTATGCCAAATCAGAAACTGAAATACCACGAAGGGCAGCAACTTCTTCAGCGCGTTTCAATTGTTTCAAACCTTCAACAGTTGCACGAACAATGTTGATTGGAGTGTTAGAACCAAGTGATTTAGATGTAATATCTGCCACACCTGCCAATTCCACAACGGCACGAACTGCACCACCAGCGGCAACTCCAGAACCTTCTACAGCAGGTTTCAACAATACTTTAGCTCCACCGAATTCTGAAAGAACTTCGTGTGGGATTGTTGTTCCAACCATAGGAACTTCGATCAAGTTTTTCTTAGCATCATCTACTGCTTTACGGATTGCTTCTGGAACTTCTTGAGCTTTACCAGTACCAAATCCTACGCGACCGTTGTGGTCACCAACAACAACAAGAGCTGCGAAACGAAGACGACGTCCACCTTTAACAACTTTTGTAACACGATTGACAGCAACTACGCGTTCTTCTAATTCAACTGCATTGTCTTTAAATGCCATTTTCTAGTGTCCTCCTATTAGAATTTCAATCCGTTTTCACGAGCTGCATCAGCCAAAGCTTTCACACGTCCGTGATATAGATATCCACCGCGGTCGAACACCACTTCTGAAATACCTTTAGCGTTTGCACGTTCTGCAACGAGTTTACCGACAGCAACAGCTTGTTCAGTTTTAGTTCCTTTTGAAACTTCTTTATCAAGAGTTGAAGCACTTGCGAGCGTTACACCCGCTACGTCATCAATCACTTGAGCGTAGATGCCTGTATTAGAACGGAATACGTTCAAACGTGGGCGATCAGCAGTTCCAGAGAGTTTTCCGCGAACGCGACGGTGGCGTTTTTGGCGGAGTTTGTTTTTATCTGGTTTTGAAATCACAGTTTTCACCTCTTTAGTTTTAAATCGTGTGCTATGCACAAAGTTGGAAAATAGGTTGGTGGTTGAGAATCAACCACTCAACATTATTTACCTGTTTTACCTTCTTTACGGCGAACGAATTCACCAACGTAACGGATACCTTTACCTTTATATGGTTCTGGTGAACGAAGGCTACGTACGTAAGCAGCTGTTTGTCCAACTACTTCTTTTGAAATTCCGCTAACAACGATTGTTGTTGGGTTTGGAAGTTCAAAAGTAATTCCTTCTGGAGCTTCAACTTCGTCTGGGTGAGATTTACCAACAGCCAAAACAAGTTTAGATCCTTGAAGTTGTGCACGGTAACCAACCCCACGCATTTCAAGTTCTTTCTTGAATCCTTCTGATACACCAACAACCATGTTGTTCAAAAGGGCACGAGTAGTTCCGTGGATAGTTTTCATTTCTTTTGAATCGTTTGGACGGTGAAGGGTTACTTCAGTACCTTCCACACGGATTTCAATATCTTTTGAGAACTCACGAGTAAGTTCTCCTTTAGGTCCTTTTACAGTTACAAGGTTGTCATTGTTAGTGATTTCAACACCAGCAGGCAACACGATAACTTTATTACCAATACGTGACATGTTTATTTTCTCCTGTTAAATTGTCAGGCCAGAACGGCCAGTTTTCACGGGGTTCAGATACTTATTTAGTTCAAGAGCTGAACTGAACACGCTCTAACGAGCTTTGTATCTTGATTTGAGTTCGAGCTAAGAATTTGGTGAAAAAGATAAGTTTGTCTTGGAGCATCGCTCCTGCTACAAACTTCCTATTTTCACTGCATTCTTTTAACGCTCTCACATCATCAATTACCAAACGTAAGCGATAACCTCACCACCAACATTCTTTTGGCGTGCTTCTTTATCAGTAAGCAAACCTTCAGAAGTTGAAAGGATAGCAATTCCAAGTCCGTTAAGAACTTTTGGAAGGTCTTCACGTTTTTTGTAGACACGAAGTCCTGGTTTAGAAATACGTTTCAAGTTAGTGATAACTTTTTCACCGTTTGGTCCGTATTTAAGAAATACACGGATGATGCCTTGTTTGTCATCTTCGATGATTTCAACGTTTTTTACAAAACCTTCGCGTTTAAGGATTTCAGCAATCCCTTTTTTGATGTTTGATGCAGGTACTTCAAGTACTTCGTGTTTAGCTTGGTTAGCGTTACGAATACGAGTTAGGAAGTCTGCGATTGGGTCAGTCATAACCATTTTGTTTTTCTCCTCTTACTAGTAGTTTGCAAGTTGCACTTGCTAGTTAATACATGATACAAAGAGCGTAACAGCAAGAGCAAAAATAGGCAATTTGATGCAGGAGCGATGCTCCAAAGAAAATTGGTCTTTTTTTGCCAAAGCTGTAGCTCGTGTTCAAATTGGCTAGCCCAACTGAACCCGGGCTAAACTCTGTGTGAAAAAGATAAACTTTCCTAGAAACCTCAGTTTCTTCGTCAAGTTTCCTATTTTCACTTAGAGTTTTGACGCCCTTGATATCTTAAATTACCAAGATGCTTTTGTTACACCAGGAATTTGACCTTTATGCGCAAGTTCGCGAAAAGCGATACGACTCAGACCAAATTTGCGGTAAACTGAATGTGGGCGCCCCGTAACTCTACAACGATTATGTAAACGAGTCGGTGAGGCGTTGCGAGGTAATTTAGATAAACCTTCATAGTCCCCTGCTGCCTTTAATGCAGCACGTTTTTCAGCATAACGGTCAACAATTTTTTGGCGTTTAGCCTCTCTAGCTACCATTGATTTTTTAGCCATTAGATTTACCTCCTATATTATTTTGCAAAAGGCATTCCAAGGCCTGTAAGCAATGCACGTGACTCTTCGTCAGTGTTAGCAGTTGTTACGATAACAATGTCAAGACCACGAGTTTTGTCAACGTCATCGAAGTTGATTTCTGGGAAAATCAATTGTTCTTTCACACCAAGTGTATAGTTTCCGCGTCCATCAAATGATTTTGTTGGAACACCGTGGAAGTCACGTACACGTGGAAGTGAAACTGAAACCAATTTATCCAAGAATTCGTACATCCGTTCACCACGAAGGGTAACTTTTGCACCGATCGCAACACCTTCACGAAGACGGAAGCCGGCGATTGATTTTTTAGCTTTAGTGATAAGTGGTTTTTGACCTGAGATAAGTGCCAATTCTTCAGCAGCTTTTTCAAGGCTTTTAGCGTTTGATACAGCTTCACCAACACCCATGTTCAAAACGATCTTATCTACTTTAGGCACAGCCATCACTGATGAGTAGTTGAATTGTTCTGTCAAAGCAGGAACTACTTCATTAAGATATTTTTCTTTTAAACGATTTGCCATTATACTTCTCCTTTCCTTCGTGATTAATCAAGCACTTCGCCTGATTTTTTGTTGTAGCGAACTTTTTTACCGTCTACAAATTTGTAACCAACACGACCAGCTACACCATTTTTGTCCAAAACTTGAACGTTTGATACATGGATAGCTGCTTCTTTCTCGATGATACCACCTTGAGGAAGCTCGTTAGTTGGACGTTGGTGTTTCTTAACGATGTTAACACCTTCAACGATAACTTTGTTTACTTTTGGAAGGGCAGTAAGGACAACAGCTTCTGTTCCCTTATCTTTACCAGCGATTACGCGAACTTTGTCGCCTTTTTTTACAAACATTAGGTTTCTCCTTGATTTTTCTTACGCCCATAAGGGCACCCTAGCTTGAAGCTAGGGGACTAGTTTGTTTGTTTTTGCTCTTCGAAAATCAAAGCAATCCTTCGTCAGTTTCAACTCACCTAACTTAAGTTATGCTTTCGTTTTACTTCCTAGACTTGTTTTAATTTTCTTTGAGCAACCAATTAAAGTACTTCTGGAGCAAGTGACACGATCTTCATGAAGCCACCTTCACGCAATTCACGTGCAACTGGGCCAAAGATACGTGTTCCGCGAGGAGTTTTGTCTTCACGGATGATAACTGCTGCGTTTTCGTCAAATTTGATGTATGAACCATCAGCACGACGAGCACCTGATTTAGTACGAACGATAACTGCTTTAACAACGTCACCTTTTTTAACCGCACCACCAGGAGTAGCTTGTTTTACAGATGCCACAATAACATCACCGATGTTTGCAAATTTACGTCCTGAACCACCAAGAACTTTGATAGTCAAGATTTCGCGAGCACCGCTGTTGTCTGCGACTTTCAAACGAGTTTCTGTTTGAATCATTTCAGTTTTCTCCTTTCAGGTTTGATTAGATGATGACCGCTTCTTCAACAACTTCTACAAGACGGAAACGTTTTGTAGCTGAAAGCGGACGAGTTTCCATGATACGTACGATATCGCCTTCTTTGGCAACATTGTTTTCATCATGAGCTTTGTATTTTTTAGAGTAGTTAATACGTTTACCATAGACTGGGTGGTTACGTTTTGTTTCAACTACAACTGTGATTGTCTTGTCCATTTTGTCAGATACAACACGTCCAACAAGAACTTTACGATTATTGCGTTCCATTGAAATTTCTCCTTCCCTAGTCTATTATTTCGCTTCAGATTGAACTGTTTTGATACGAGCGATTTGTTTTTTAACTTCTTTCAAGCGAGCTGTTTGTTCCAATTGACCAGTAGCAGCTTGGAAACGAAGTTCAAACAATTCTTTTTTCAATTCGTTTTCGCGCTTCGCGAGTTCTTCTTGAGAAAGACCACGAAGTTCTTTAACAAATTCTTTTACTTCATTAAGTTTCATGCCTTCTCCTTATTCTGCTTCACGTTTTACGAATTTACATTTAACTGGCAATTTGTGGCTAGCAAGACGAAGCGCTTCGCGTGCGATCTCTTCAGATACACCAGCAATTTCGAACATCACTTTACCACGTTTAACTGGTGCTACCCAACCTTCAGGTGCCCCTTTACCAGATCCCATACGCACACCGATAGCTTTAGCAGTGTATGATTTGTGTGGGAAGATTTTAATCCAAACTTTACCACCACGTTTCATGTAACGAGTCATGGCGATACGAGCAGCTTCGATTTGGCGGTTAGTGATCCAGTGGCTAGTTGTAGCTTGAAGACCGTATTCACCGAATGCTACTTCTTTTCCACCTTTTGCTTCACCGCGCATTTTTCCACGGAATTCACGACGGTGTTTAACACGTTTAGGTACTAACATTGGTTATTTACCTCCTTTAGTGTTTTTGCGAGCTGGAAGAACTTCACCACGGTAAATCCATACTTTAACACCAAGTTTACCGTATGTAGTATCTGCTTCTTCCCAAGCGTAATCGATATCTGCACGAAGTGTGTGAAGTGGAACAGTTCCTTCAGAGTATCCTTCAGCACGGGCGATATCTGCACCGTTCAAGCGACCTGATACTTGAGTTTTAATTCCTTTAGCTCCAGCACGCATTGCACGTTGGATTGCTTGTTTTTGTGCACGACGGAAAGCAACACGTTGCTCCAATTGACGAGCAATTCCTTCACCTACAAGGTGAGCATCCAAATCAGGTTGTTTGATTTCGATGATGTTGATGTGTACTTGTTTTCCAGTCAATTTGTTAAGTTTTGCACGGAGTGCATCAACGTTAGCACCACCTTTACCGATAACCATACCTGGTTTAGCAGTGTGAAGTGAAACGTTAACTTTGTTTACTGCGCGTTCGATTTCAATAGTTGAAACTGCTGCGTCAGCAAGTTCTTTTTGAACGAATTTACGGATTGCAAGATCTTCATGAAGGTAATCCGCGTATTCTTTTTCAGCATACCATTTGGCATCCCAATCACGGATGATGCCGACACGCATACCAATTGGATGTACTTTTTGACCCACGATTTTACCTCCTTATTTTTCTGCAACAGCTACAGTGATGTGAGCTGTACGTTTGTTGATTGGTGAAGCTGAACCTTTCGCACGTGGACGGAAACGTTTCATAGTTGGTCCTTCGTTTGCGAATGCTTCAGATACTACCAAATTAGCTTTATCCAAACCAAAGTTGTTTTCAGCGTTAGCTACAGCTGAGTTCAAAACTTTCAAGATGATTTCAGCAGCTTTGTTTGGAGTGAATGTCAAGATTGCGATTGCATCGGCTACGCTTTTACCACGGATGTTATCAAGAACAAGACGTGATTTACGAGGTGAAACACGTACTGTACGAGCCATTGCTTTAGCTGAAGTAATTTCTGCCATTTATGTTCTCCTTATTTTCTACGTGTTTTCTTGTCGTCTGCAGCGTGACCTTTGTAAGTACGAGTTGGTGCAAATTCACCAAGTTTGTGACCTACCATGTCTTCTTGGATGTAAACAGGTACGTGTTTACGTCCGTCATAAACTGCAATAGTGTAACCAATAAAACTTGGGAAGATCGTTGAACGACGTGACCAAGTTTTAATAACTTTTTTCTTTTCGTCGTTAGCTTGAGCTTCAACTTTTTTCATCAAATGCTCATCGACGAAAGGTCCTTTTTTAAGACTGCGTCCCATTTTTATATTTTCTCCTTTAAATGTTGTACCACAGCGGCTTGCGCTCACATGGAGCGCTACCGAGCTGGCGGATTTACTAGTTGCTTAAGCGACTAGTTTAATATTATTTCTCGTTGCGACGACGAACGATAAGTTTGTCAGATTTCGCTTTCTTGTTACGAGTTTTAAGACCAAGAGCAGGTTTGCCCCATGGAGTAGATGGTGCTTTACGACCAACTGGTGCTTTACCTTCACCACCACCGTGTGGGTGATCGTTAGGGTTCATTACAGAACCACGAACTGTTGGGCGGATACCTTTCCAACGGCTACGTCCTGCTTTACCAAGGTTTACAAGTCCGTGTTGTTCGTTTCCGACAACACCAACTGTAGCACGGCAAGTTCCAAGAATCATACGAACTTCACCTGATTGAAGACGAACAAGAACGTATTTACCTTCTTGACCCAATACTTGAGCAGATGCTCCAGCAGCACGTACCAATTCACCACCACGACCTGGTTTCAATTCGATGTTGTGGATCAAAGTACCAACTGGGATGTTAGCAAGTGGAAGAGCGTTTCCGACTTTGATATCTGCTTCTGGACCTGAAACGATACGTTGACCTACTTCAAGACCTTTTGGAGCGATGATGTATGCTTTCACACCGTCAGTGTAGTGTACAAGAGCGATGTTTGCAGAACGGTTTGGATCGTACTCGATTGTTTTAACAACCGCTTCAACGTTGTCTTTGTTACGTTTGAAGTCAACCAAACGGTAGAAACGTTTGTGTCCACCACCTTGGTGACGAACAGTGATACGACCGTTGTTGTTACGACCAGCCTTGCTCTTCAATGCAACAAGCAATGATTTTTCAGGAGTGCTTGTTGTGATTTCAGCGAAATCCAAAGAAGTCATATTACGGCGACCGTTTGTTGTTGGTTTATAAACACGAATTCCCACGATATTTCCTCCTTAGATTATTCAGCTTCAGCAGCAAACAACTCGATTGCTTTTGAATCAGCTGTAAGTGTGATGATAGCTTTTTTAGTTTTGTTAGTAAAACCAGTGTAACGTCCAACACGTTTAGCTTTTGGTTTTACGTTGATTGTGTTAACATTTGCAACTTTAACGCCTTCGAAAGCAGCTTCAACAGCTTGCTTGATCAAAAGTTTGTGTGCACGAGTGTCAACTTCAAATACATATTTTCCTGCTTCAAGTTGAGCCATTGAGCTTTCAGTGATGACAGGTTTTTTGATAACATCATACAAATTCATTATGCAAGAACCTCCTCGATTTTAGAGATAGCTGCTTGAGTAACAAGAAGTTTGTCACTATTTGCGATGTCAAGAACACTTGCAGTTGTGGCAGTCGCAACTTTCACGTTTGGAAGGTTACGAGCTGAGAGAGCTGCGAATTCGTTTCCTTCTTCAAGAATAACAAGGACTTTAGAATCGATGCTCAAAGCTGCAAGAACTTTTGCAAATTCAGCAGTTTTTGGAGCTGTAAATTCAAGAGAATCAACGGCTACAAATTTATTTTCAGCAACTTTTTCTGAGTAAACAGATTTAAGCGCAAGGCGACGAACTTTTTGAGGAAGTTTGTACGCATAGCTACGTGGAGTTGGTCCGAAGACGATTCCACCACCACGCCATTGTGGAGAGCGGATAGAACCTTGACGAGCACGTCCAGTTCCTTTTTGACGCCATGGTTTGCGTCCGCCACCTGAAACAGCTGAGCGGTTTTTAACTGCGTGAGTTCCTTGACGAAGGCTTGCGCGTTGGCTGATGATTACATCAAACACAACAGATTGGTTTGGTTCGATACCAAATACTGCATCGTTAAGAACAACTTCGCCCGCTTGTTTACCAGTTTGGTCGAATAATGTTACATTTGCCATTTTGACTGTATTCCCCTTTCCTTATTATTTACCAGCTTTAACTGCTGATTTGATAGTGATAAGAGATTTCTTAGCACCTGGTACGTTACCTTTGATAAGGATAACGTTCTTTTCTGGAACAACTTGTACAACTTCAAGGTTTTGAATTGTTACGCGGTCGCCACCCATACGTCCTGCAAGGTTTTTACCTTTAAATACGCGGTTAGGTGCAACAGGTCCCATAGAACCTGGACGACGGTGGTAACGAGAACCGTGAGCCATTGGTCCACGTGATTGTCCGTGGCGTTTGATAACACCTTGGAAACCTTTACCTTTAGAAGTACCAGTTACATCAACAACATCTCCAGCTGCGAATGTTTCAACTGTAATTTCAGCACCAACTTCCAAGCCTTCAACGTTTTTGAATTCACGAATGAAGCGCTTAGGAGCCGTGTTAGCTTTCGCTACATGTCCTTTAGCAGGTTTGTTGCTCAATACTTCGCGTTTGTCATCGAAACCAACTTGGATAGCGTTGTATCCGTCTGTTTCAACAGTTTTAACTTGAAGAACAACGTTTGGAGTTGCTTCAATAACTGTTACAGGGAGCAATTCGCCAGCTTCAGTGAAGATTTGAGTCATTCCCACTTTTTTCCCTAAGATTCCTTTTGTCATGAGAAAATAGTTCCTTTTCTATATTTTTTATTCAAAAAGTTTTTAACGAGCGTTTTTTATGCTCAGGTCTAAGATACAAAGGGCGTCAAACTCAAAGTGAAAATAGGAAACTGACGCAGTGTCTAGCAGACACTAGGAAGTTTATCTTTTTCACACCGAGTTTAGCCCGTGTCCAATTAGATTGAAACACCAGCCTCTGCTCTTTTATATTTTAGATTAAAGTTTGATTTCTACGTTTACACCACTTGGAAGATCCAATTTCATCAAAGCATCAACTGTTTTTTGAGTTGGGTTAACGATATCGATCAAACGTTTGTGTGTACGCATTTCAAATTGTTCGCGAGAGTCTTTATATTTGTGAGTCGCACGAATGATTGTGTAGAGGCTACGTTCAGTTGGAAGTGGGATTGGACCCGCAACTTGTGCACCTGTACGAGTAGCTGATTCTACGATTTTTGCAGCCGCTGTATCAAGCGTACGGTGTTCGTAAGCTTTCAAACGGATACGGATTTTTTTGTTTGCCATCTTTTTCTCCTTTTCGTCTATTTAAGATAATAGGCTAGCTCCACAAGAAAACCGACGCGGTGTTGCGTGGCAATGCAACCGAGCGTGTCGCAACCTCTTGCATCAAAGCTAAAGCTGTAATTTACAGCACCATAATAGAATAACACAAAGCCCCTGCGATTGCAAGGGATTTGTTGCTGTTTTTTCGTTTTTTTACGATGAAACTGTTTTCCTATTTTTTCTTTTTAAAATTAGGGATTTTCTTCCATATAAGTTAAGTCCTCTTGACATCAAATTTACCTTCTGATTGGTCCACTAGAATGTCCGCCCTTGACTCAGTTTCTTTATAGTATCGCAGATACTGCTCCCGTCTCATCTGATGGCTAGCCAATATAAAGGATGCATCGCGATTTCTCACAGTCGTATCTCTAGCTAGGCGCCGCCTTAATTCGGTCTCCTCATCCGTGTAGAAACAGATGGTTTTGTCAAAGAGTTCTTTGGGTAAAAAGCCAACAGACATCCCTTCGACAATCAGAATTGGCTTTGCTCCAGACAAGACCTCACTAGCCTTCCAAGGTTCTTCAATTGTTAAGACATCCATACCTGCCTGCATTGCGTGAATATCTCTCCGCAAACTCTCCAGTTCATGCGCCACTGGCAGACTGGCTGTCACCTTTTGATTCGGCGCGTCCTTGGGTACTACCAGATGGCGTCCTGAGGTGATATAAGGATCTGTCTCTAGCAAATTTACTGTAGTAGAATCTAAAGCTTGGTACAATTCCTGTGCAAAGGTTAATTTACCTGAAGCTCCATGACCGTATATTCCCAGTGTCCTGACTTTCCCCGTCTCGATCTCTGAGACTAGTTGGTCTACTAAGTCTTTTTTCTTCATTCTCTCTTCACCTGTTCATAGCTTTCTTTTCCGTCATTGAGCTTGTCCCAAATCACTACTTGCCCACTTTTGAGCGATTTTTGCACATCGATAATTCGTTGGTTAGACGAACCTCGAAACTGGAGCATAAGATTTCTCTTAGTTCGATCATATCTTCCATCGACAAGAAGGTCAATCAGTGACAAGAGTTCCAGTTTATCTGGAGTTTCCAACATCATTTCTTCCCAAGTGTAGCCGGTCCAGGACCAGATGTCCTTGTCTGGCAATTCCTTCCGAATCCGCTTAACAAGTGGCAAGAGAATCCCAGTATTAAGAAAAGGCTCCCCTCCCAGCAAAGTCAAACCTTGAACATAGGGCTGAGCAAGATCTGCCATAATCTGCTCTTCTAATTCTGCTGTATAGGGAATACCAGCATTAAAAGACCAAGTCGCAACATTATAACATCCCTCGCAGTGAAACATACAGCCTGATACATAGAGAGAGTTGCGCACGCCTTCGCCGTCCACAAAGTTAAAGGCCTTGTAGTCAATGATACGACCTTGACTAAGTTCCTCGCTTTTCCATTCTTGTGGTTTTGGATTATTCATTCGCTACCTCTATCCAATAACGCTCGACTCCATTGCGAGCATCCTCAAATATTCCACCATTTGCTAGAATGACTGCTCTGCTAGCAGGATTATTCACACTACAGGTCACCAGAGCTTTCTTGATGTTCTTTTCCTTAGCAACTTGCAAGCCCTGACGGAGAGTCTCTTTTGCATAACCTTTGCCTCTTTCTGATGGACGGATGGAGTAGCCAATGTGGCCAGCATAATTCAGTAACCCCTCATTCAGTCTCAATCGCAGATTCAAAAATCCTAGAGCACAACCTGATTCACCAAACAATACGAACTGTATCGATGGAACGCGATTTTCAGGTAGCCATATTCCCATTTCTTTATTACGGTTACCTTCTAGCCACTCCTCGTAAGAAAAATCCTCAACATCCCCAAAGCCCCTCATCATGGACTGATTGGCTCTTTTCAAACTCTGCCATCATCTCTAAAACTGTTTCTTTATCTGCCAATATTGGTCTGCGTAGTTCCATCCTTACCTCCCACTAAGAGAAAAGCGAGAGCTGACTCTCACTTTTATTTTTTCTTGTTCTTATTTAAAAATTGTTCTCTGAGGCTGAGCAAACGTTCTTTTTTACCAGCTCCACCCTTAGAATGTTTCTCGTGATAACGGGTCACTTGTGCACGCCCCTTATCGTCTAATTGATATTTTCCCATTTCATTTCTTTCTAATTTGTTACTTGATGCCCAGCTATTTTAATCGTTGAGCCATTCATGTGTTTGACACGCGCAGCGATTTCCTTGTGACGTCCATTGACCATAGGTCTCGCTTGAGGATTACCTAAATAGCCACAAGTCCGTTTAACAACGTCTACTGTTTTAGGGTCGCTATTCCCACAGTTTGGACAAGCAAATCCTCTCTCAGTTGGTTCAAAATCCCCTTCAAAGTCACACTTGTAGCAACGGTCTATTGGAGTATTGGTCCCAAGATAGCCCACACGGTCATAAGCATAATCCCAGACAGCTTCCAAGGCTTTAGGATTTTGCTGGAGGACTGGATACTCACAATAATGGATGAAACCACCTGACGCACCCGCTTCTGGATAGACTTTCTCAAAGTCCAATTTTTCAAACGGTGTTGGATTTTTACGAACATCGTAGTGGAAAGAGTTGGTGTAGTATTCCTTGTCTGTGATATCAGGAATAGAGCCAAACTTGTCTGTATCTAATCGACAGAAACGGTCTGTCAAGCTTTCGGACGGTGTTGAGTAGATAGAGAAATGATAACCATATTGGTCTGACCACTCTTCTACACGGCGTTTCATATCTCGAATGATGTCTAGCGTGAATTCCTTGGCTTCTGGATTGTGTTCCCAGCTATTTCCAAAGAAAACTGTCGCTACTTCATACAAGCCGATATAGCCCAGCGAAACTGTCGCACGACGATTCTTAAAGAGCTGGTCAACACTCTCTTCTTTACCTAGACGATGGCCAAAAGCACCGTACTGATAAAGAATAGGAGCATTTGCCGGTGTCGCTTCCTTGGTTCGTTCGACACGGTAAACCAGAGCATCTTCTGCGATATTCATCCGCTCGTTGAAGATTTCCCAGAACTTGGTCATATCACCTTCAGACTCGAGAGCAATACGAGGCAGGTTAACCGTCACAACACCCAGATTCATGCGACCTGAATTAACTTCTATACCATTCTCATCCTTCCATCCTTGAAGGAAAGAACGGCAGCCCATAGGAACCTTGAAGGATCCTGTCAAGTCAACAATCTTATCGTAAGATAAAACGTCTGGATACATCCGTTTGGTTGCACACTCAAGAGCCAACTGCTTAATGTCGTAGTTGGGAGTCCCTTCTTCCAAGTTAAGTCCTCTTTTAAGCGTGAAGATAAGTTTAGGGAAGATAGCTGTGCGGTGTTCTGAACCAAGTCCCTTGATTCGGATGTTCAAGATAGCTTTTTGAATTTCCCGCTCAAAACGATTGGTTCCTAGACCAAAACCGAGCGAAGTAAAAGGTGTTTGTCCATTTGAAGTGAAGAGGGTGTTGATTTCATACTCAAGAGATTGCATGGCATCGTAGATGTCCTTTTGCGTTTTCTTCCAAGCGTAATCTTCCCGTTTTTCAGGCAAGACCCACTCTTCTGCATCTTTGAGATGTTTTTGATAGTTCTTCTCTGCATAAGGCGCCAGGATTTCATCGATACGGTCAGCTGAACAGCCACCGTACTGGCTAGAAGCAACGTTGGCGATGATTTGAGAAATCTGTGCTGTCGCAGTCTGGATAGACTTGGGACTTTCTACCTCTGCATTTCCAATCTTAAAACCATTTTCCAACATCCCCTTGAAATCAATCAAACAGCAGTTGGTCATAGGGGTATAGGGACTGTAGTCCAAATCGTGATAGTGAATATCCCCCTTTTGGTGGGCATTGCCTACGTGCTTGGGAAGCATTTGCAGTCCGATTGATTTCCCAACAATGCCTGCTGTCAAATCACGCTGGGTATTAAAGACATCGCTGTCTTTATTGGCATTTTCATTGACAACTGCCTGATCTTTATTAAGAAGCTTATGAATACTAAAGTTGATATCTGTAGCTTTTGATCGCTCAAAATCCCTCTGCGTCCGATAAGTAATATACTCCTCAGCCAGCGCATATTCTTTGGCTTCAAGGAGTTCATGTTCTACGATATTTTGAATTTCATAAATCTTCACTCCCTTTGGAAAGCGACTATGAATTTCTGTGACAATTCGCTCGGTCAGAGCATTGAGGCGTTTTTCGACCAAGGGTGTCACATCCATAACCTTGTCTGCCGCCTTGTGGAGAGTCTTGTCAATCTTGTCCACATCAAATACAACACGTCTCCCATCTCGTTTCTCGACGAAGAGAGTTGGCAAAATTGTAATTTTTTCTTCTAGTGCAATCATATGCATGCTCTTTTCTAAAATGTTCTTTCTAAAAAGTATTATACCACTCTAAAAAGAAAAATCAATATCTTGTGTTAAAAATCCTAAAATTTTTAAAAATACACAAGATATTGATTTGGTTATTTGATTTTATAGACTTTAAACTCTGAGTAATCTGTCTTTACTGGTTGATAATTTTCTTTTAAGAGTGTTTCTACTTCAGACCAGACTGGCACCTTGTCATTTACCACAATCACCTTGGGTTGTTTTTCTTTCAAGTCATTGAGTAGCTTATTCCGGTTTTCCTCAGTTGCTGTATAGTGCACGGGAGACAAAATCACCGATGGCGACAAGCGCTCACTCTTACGATAAAGAGTCGCAGTATCATCCCATGCATAGATAGCATCTTCCGTATTTGTCTCCTCTTTTACCAAATCAGCAAGACGATTACGTTCTTGATAAGGTACCGGATAAAGGACTAACTTCATCAAAAAAGGAATAGACAAAAGATAGACAAGCCCTAAAACTGGCAGATATAGATTTCCTTTGAAGAAACGACTCCATAGACTAACTGGCGTTTCTCTTCGTCTTCGTCTAACACTACGCCCCCTCTGTTGACTCTTAATATTGGTTACCAATAAAAGTAGAAAAACAGGAAAGACGACCATCAAACAGGAAGCGTGCAGAGGCTCCTGTGAAAAGAAAAGTAAAATCAAACCTAAAATTGTCACAAGACTTGCAGGAACCGAAATGACGTATAGTTTAGAGGGTTTGGATTGAAAGAGACCTAAAAAGATACAAACCACAAATCCCAAACCAAGGGACAACAAGCCATAAAAAGCCATATTCTCTAAAATTTTAGAAGTGAAATCAAAGCGAATACTGTCAATGGGATAGCGAATACCACTAATAGCATCCCCAAAACTTCCTGTTGCAACACTATAGTAGGCAGTTGGATAAAAGACAAGTGAAAAACCTAAAGCCACTGCAAGAAACTGATAAAATCCATGTGCAAAGCGTCTATGCCCAAGGTTAAAGACCAACAAGCCTAAACTCACTACAGCAATAAACAGGAGCGATGACAAGGGGGCAAAGAAAAATCCTCCCGCCAAAGCCAGCCCAATCCGTATAAATCCCTTATCATGGCTTGGATTGCTTAGATAAGCCGCAACTAAACTAAAGGCCGCGAATAAGAAAGGAAGCGCTAAAAGAGTCGCATAGCCTCCACCAAAAGCAAGACCTGTAACTAGCATGTAAAAAATAGTCACCACTTGTCCAGCTTGCTCTCCTTGCTCTGTCAAGGTATCCGCTGATCTAAAGAGGAAAAATCCTCCTGCTACCAAGGCTAACCACTCAAAGATGGCAAAGAAAAATCCGCCCTGAGTCACGTAAGTCAGCAAATAATAAAGCAAACCTTGACTTCCATAATAATCGCTGTAAATTTTCCCTGTCTGATGAAGCGCCCAACCTGTATAAAAATCCTGCACTTCTTGTGCACTCATTAAATCGAGTAATAGCGGTACTCCTAGAGTTATCCCCGTTACAAGCGTACTCCATAGTAAAATTTTCACCAAAGGAAGACGACTTGATTCACGATGATGCGATTCTTGTTCGATTTGGTATTCTAGAGGTTCACGATTCTCCTGATGAACTTCTTCTACTCTACCATACACACTCATATCGTTTCTCCTATTTAATTTATCTGTCTTAGTATATCAAAAAGTCCTAGGATTGTCAGCTTGCGATGGCTGTTTGAGTGATTTTTTGCATAGTTTCACAAAGGTTTCAATTTCCCGAAAGCGATGCAACTGTGTCTGTTTGAATTCAATTATATCATTCACTTCTTCCTTAGTTAGCATGAATTCCCCTCCTCTTTCTTTCTATTCGTAAAAAGCAAGAAAAATAGGACTGGTTTGTATCCTCAGTCCTAGACTTCTTATAAGATAGGGGCGAATAACTGGGCGATTTCTTTTACAAGCTTTTGATACCAGCTCGTTTTGATAGAATGAGGATAGACTTCCTGAGAATCTGCAAATATATTTTGAAAATCTCGGGCTATTTCCATTATAGAAGGAGTTTTATAGAGTAAGACTGCATTTTCATAATGGTGTACCAAGCTTCGGTAGTCGAGATTGATTGTCCCCACCACTGCAAAATCTTCGTCTACCAACATCTGCTTACTATGAATAAAACCTGGACTATACTCATAAATCCGAACTCCAGCAGAAAGAAGGTCTGGATAAGCGCCTCTTGTGACTAACTGAATGAACTTCTTATCTGGTATGTAAGGGGTGACAATCCGAACATCGACCCCTCTCATAGCAGCATTTTTGATTGTCTCCGTTAAATCATAGTCTATGATCAAATAAGGTGTCGTAATATAGACCGATTCCGTTGCTTGATTGATCAAACTCTGATAAACCTTTTTCCCTACCTGCGTTCGAAAAATTGGCTTGGGTCCACTTCCGTATGGAATGGTTAAACCGTCACTTGGGATAGAATGATTTTCTAAATGATATTGATCAAAATCACTAATCTCTCCTCGATTGATGTACCAAGTGGTTAAAAACAAGCGTGTTAGGGCTTTTACTGCTAGTCCGTCTAAGCGAATTCCACTATCCTTCCAATAACCAAATCTCTCGACATGGTTAATGTACTCATCGGCTAAGTTAATGCCTCCTGTATAAGCTATCTGACCATCAATAATCAATATTTTTCTATGATCTCTGTTATTATAGGCCACTGTCAAACGAGGAATAACTTTATTGAATTTATGGGCCTCGATGCCCAGCTGACGAAGTCGATGTGCATAATCTCCTGTTAAAGTAGCCATACAGCCAATATCGTCATAGAGCAGTTTAACTTCAATGCCTTGAGCAACTTTTTGCTCCAAGATTTCTAAAATACGATTCCACATCAAACCTTCTTCTATAATGTAATATTCCAAGAAGATAAATTTCTCAGCCTTTTTGAGATCTTCTACCATCTTTTTCCACATAGCTTCTCCGTTAGAAAAAAATGTAGAGGCAGTTTGATCATAGACATCAGCATTGGTATCCATACTCAATAAGGACTTGATGACACCATATGCCGCCTTGTCACTTTCTTTTAATTCCTCTTTTAGTAGCTGGCTATTTGCTTCTTGGAAATGCATGGAGCCTAGCTTCTTCAGTTGTTTGATTTCTTTTTTGGACAATCGCCTCTCACCAAACATCAGATAGAGCAAGGGGCCAAATACTGGCACAAAGGCTACTAACAACCAGGTTACCTTATTCTCAGGAGTCGTATTACGGTTGACTATCGAAATGATTGTGATGATACTCAGTAGAATGAGGACAGTAATCCATAAAATGGGAGCCATGCGTCCTAAATAAAGAAAGAGACCAAAAACAAGACAAAGTTCAAGTAGCATAATCGAAAGACTAAAGCCATACTTGGACATCAATAATTGAAATTTTCTATATTTCATATCCCCTCCTTGATATTTTGATACTCAATGAAAATCAAAGAACAAACTAGGAAACTAGCCGCAGGCTGTACTTGAGTACGGCAAGGCGACGTTGACGCGGTTTGAATTTGATTTTCGAAGAGTATGAATGCTAAAAACAAGTAATTGATACTAGTATAACTCAGGTATTCGACAGAAGGCAAGTATTTATGATTATTTTCTAAGCAAAAGTAAAAAGGCTGAAAAATCCAGCCCTTCCTACTTGCATAGTCTTATTTAGTTAAAACGATTTGGTCCGATGGGTCTCTATCCATATCGTCTACGACGATTTGATTACCGTTTACAGTGTAAATTTTGACATCATCACCAATAATCATGCGTTGATTTGCTGCATCAAATGTGACCTGTTTGACTTTCTGATCCCCGTCAGATTCGAGCTCAGTCCATGTACCAGTCGTTCCAGTTACCACTAAAGTGATACGGTCTCCGTCATCTTGGCCTGTATAAGTCCCATCAATATCAGTCGGTTGAGCCTCAGGTGCATTTTGTGAAGAACTTGTTGCTACCTGGTTTGTATTTTCTGTAGACGATGAAGCAGCAGGTTGTGATTGCTGAGTTTGTTATATTTGTGCTTGAGCTGCTGGTTGTTGAATCTGTTGAGCTCTTTGTGAACAAGCTACTACGAGACTAAGACTTGCTAGAGAAGCAAGAGAAAGTGTGAATCTTTTTAATTTCATGATGGATTTCCTTTCTACTACCAATTTAGAGAAATTTTCTCTAACCAGCAATTCCCCTAGTATAACAAGTTCAAAAAAGGTGGTCAATTTATCTGTTCATGCCCCAGCAGGTAGCCCCGTACTTCTGAGATAAAATAGAGAGACCCTGTAATGAATAACAAATCCTGAGCATCTGTTCTTTCTTCAAAATCGCTGATAAATTCTCGGTAAGAAGAAACTATATCGTAACCTGTCACATCCCTTTCGTCCAAAGCTCCCTGATAATCAAAGCCAGTTACCTTGAGTTCCACCTGAGGCAAATTCTCAGTCAGATAACCTAACATCCCTTGATAATCCTTCCGTTTCAAGGACCCAAAGAGGATTTGAGGACGATAGGCTTCCTGCTCTTTTTCTTTGATAAACTCAACCAAGCGAGTCAAGGCAGGGAGGTTATGAGCACCGTCCAAATAAATCTGAGGACAAATACGCTCCAAACGACCAGCCCAATAGGTTTTCGCTAAAGCCTGTCTTACAGCCTGCTCATCAACAATTTCCTTTTCTTCCCTCATAAAGAGAAGAAAAGTTTGCAACGCCAAAGCTGCATTTTCCTGCTGATAAGCTCCTTCTAAACCTATTTTCAGCTGCGAAAAAGTTCCCAAAGAACTTGAAAAATCACCATTCAGCATTGAAAAATCTTGGCCCGCCTGATAAAGGTCAACAGCTAAAGATTCTGCTTTTTTCTGACAGACAAGCCTAGCTTCTGGAGGCAACTTCGCAATCACAGCCTTTTTACCAGCCTTGAAAATACCAGCTTTCTGCTCTGCGATTGCTTCCAGACTATCACCCAAGGTCTCCTGATGGTCAAGCCCGATGGAGCTGATGACAGCAATCTCTCCAGTTACCACATTGGTCGTGTCAAGTAAGCCGCCAATTCCCACTTCTAGTAAAACCAAATCCACTTCTTGCTCCCTAAAATAGAGAAAAGCAAGCAAGGTCAGCAACTCAAAAAAAGACAACTGGTCATGAGTTTGCAGAAGCGTTTTCTCCATCTCCTTGACCTGCTCAGCCAAACGGATAAAGTCTGCATCAGCTATTGGTTGCCCATTAATGCAGATTCGGTCATTGATGGAGATGATATGAGGAGAGGTAAAGGTCGCAACTTTTTTGCCATGTCCCATAAATAACTCCCTCATAAAAGCAATGGTAGATCCTTTCCCATTAGTCCCTGTTACGTGGATAATAGGGTAAGACTGCTCAGGATTTCCTAACAAATCCACCGCTTGCTGTATTCGACCCAAACCTGATCGAAAATTCAAACCAATCCGACTATGGAGCCATTCTTCTACTTCAAACATACACATCTCCTTGATAAATGTCTAATCAATTATCTAGCAAAATTCCGTAGATAACAAAAAATGAGGTCAGGATTTTCGTCCCGACCTCTTCCCTGGTTAGCTAATCACTAGCAACTATGAATATTAACTTGGACTAAAAACATCCCCTGGATGTTCCAACTCTTCCCCATTTCTGGGAGTTGGGCTGATACAGTCTCCCAGACTGTATCACTCCTCCATAAAGCTGTTGAAGACTTCTTCAATCATGTTCCATTCGTCTTCTGAGTCTTCTGGGATTGGTTGCAATTCGCCTTCTGTTCCATCTTCGTTTTCGATGAATGAGTAAGCTTGGATTTCAACTTGTCCGTCTTCGTCTTCTTCCGCGTTAACTGGTACTAGAAGAACATAGTTTTTACCAAATTCTTCTTTTCCGTCAATGGTCAAAAGGATTTCAAACAAGGTTTCATTTCCTTGCTCATCTACTAGTGTAATTAATTCACGTTCTTCGTGGTCGTGGTTATGATCGTGTGACATAGCCTCTCCTTTATATTAAAATTTTCTATCTAAATAATTTTGTAAAATCAGCTGAGCTGCTAATTTATCAATGACTTTCTTGCGCTTATTGCGACTGATATCTGCTTGTTCAATCAACATACGCTCAGCAGCCACTGTTGTCAAGCGTTCATCCTGATAGTCTACTGGTAAACCAAAAAACTCTTCTAGCTTTGCTCCGTAGGCTTGACTAGCTTCTACACGCGGTCCGCTTGTATTGTTCATGTTTTTAGGCAGGCCCACTACAAATCGTTCCACCTTGTAAGTATCAACCAGCTCCTTAACGCGGTCAAAACCAAATTGGCCTTGCTCCTCATTGATTTGGATGATTTCAAGCCCTTGAGCTGTAAAACCGAGCGGATCGCTAATGGCCACCCCTACCGTTTTTGAACCGACGTCCAATCCCATAATTCTCATAGGTTATAGATCGACTCCTTGTCCTTTAAGGTAGTAGCGGACCAATTCCTCAACGATTTCATCACGCTCATACTTACGGATTTGATTTCGTGCATTATTATAACGAGGAACATAGGCAGGGTCTCCACTCAATACGTAACCTACGATTTGGTTGATTGGGTTGTAGCCCTTATCGTTCAACGAAGCATAGACATCAGTCAAAGTTTCGCTAATTTCTTTTTTATTGGAATCGTCCAATTTAAAACGTACTGTTTCTTCAGTAAATCCCATTCTAACACCCTCTTTCCTTAGAATAGTACCATTATAGCATAATTCCTTACCTTCTACAATTCAGGCAGTTTATTTATTTGGATTTTCTATTGTTCTGTCGCACCATTTGCCAATCTGTCTGAAATATATTTGCTTGGTTCATTCTTCAAAAGATTTTCTAAGCCAATATTCTTCAAATATTCTAACTGAGAAGCCTTCTTGACATCCAAAACTTGAAAATCAAAACCAGTCGTTGTTTGAAGTTCTGTTGCACTCAATAGTTTTGTTTCAAGCTTAAATCCTGCTAATTTACGAGCTTCTATGATGGAGTCGTCTTTCTCTTCCGCCTCGAGAAGAGCTTTTTGAGTTTCCTCCACTCCATGTTGGTCAATGTAGGTCTTCAGCTCATCTGAGACTGGACGCTTTTGTTGGATAGTTAGACTCAAAAAAATCTTGTCTTTGTAAGTAATGGTTTGGGTCTGCTGGCTACCATCATCTGACTTGGGCAAGACCAAAGTCTTGGTTACAACTGTATTCTTCTCAGCATTTTCAATAACTGGCAATGCCGACTGAAGCGTATCTTTTTCTGTTTTTGTAGCTGGTCCAGTTTCTTTTTTCTGTCCGCAACCAACCAGGACAAAAAGGAAAGCTAGACTAACAAGAACTATTTTTTTCATTTCTTTCTTCTTTCTTTTTGAAATTAAAATAGAATAAGACTGGGAATTGCTCCCAGCCTTGATGTTTATAGAGCTGCACGCAAACGTGCTTCTGCATTTTCTACATTACGGACAGAGCGTGGTAGGAAGGCACGAATATCGTCTTCCTTATAGCCAACTTGCAGGCGTTTTTCATCTACAAGGATTGGGCTCTTTAAAATTCTAGGTGTTTCCATAATCAGATTGAGGACTTCGTTAACACTCAAATCTTCAATATCCACTCCAAGGGCTTTGGCATAGCGATTTTTAGATGAGACGATACTGGCTATTCCGTTATCTGTTTTGGTTAGAATATCCAGTAATTCTTCTCGCGTAATTCCTTCTTTACCAAGGTTTTGTTCTTTATAACTTAACTGGTGGGCATTAAGCCAGGTTTTTGCTTTTTTACAGCTAGTACAACTTGAGACTGTATAAATTTTAATCATGTACCTACCCCTTTCGCTACATGTTACTATCAGTTTAGTCTATTATACCATAAAAAACATCCGACTTGCGACCTATTTTTAATTTTTTTTGACTTTTTTCGTCATTTTCGTACTTTTTTCTTGACAAACAACTAAATGACTATCAACTCTTTTGGAGCTAGGGTCAATAATTCACAACCTGTCTCTGTAATCAGGATATCATCCTCGATACGAACGCCATATTTGCCTTCGATATAGATACCTGGTTCATCGGTCAAGGTCATACCTGTCTTAATAGTTTCTGTAGAAGTCTGGCTAAAGTAGGGTTCCTCATGGATATCCAGACCAATACCGTGGCCAATGCCGTGAGTAAAGTAGTCGCCATAACCTGCCTCAATGATAATATCACGAGGGATTTTGTCAAAGTCACGGAAACCTAAGCCTGCCTTAGCTTGGTCAATCAAGGCTTGGTTAGCTTTTAGAACCGTATTGTAAATCTCTGCCTGCTCATCGCTAACATGCCCTAGATAGATAGTCCGGGTCATATCACTGACATAGTGGTCATAGAGACAGCCGAAGTCCATGGTAATGGCTTCTCCCAACTCCACTGGTTTGTGCATTGGATGGGCATGGGGTTTAGAAGAATTGATACCGCTAGCTAGGATCGTATCAAAAGATAAGCCAGATGCTCCCAACTCACGCATGCGGAAGTCAAGGAAGTTGGCAATCTCAATTTCAGTTTTTCCTGGTTTGATAAAGTCAAGCGCATCGCGGAAAGCTTGGTCTGAGATAGAACAAGCCTTGCGAATCGCTGCAATCTCTGCCTCATCCTTAATCATACGAAGACCTTCCACAAACTGAGTTTGTGGAAGCAAGTCCAAACCTGCAAAAGCTGCCTGCATACGGTGGTAATAAGACACTGAAATCTCATCTTCAAAACCGATACGAGTCAAGCCCATGTCCTTAACAATTCCTGCAATGACAGCCAATTCATCACGACCAGCCACAATCTCAAAACCACTGGTTTCTTGCTTAGCTGCGATGATATAGCGAGAGTCTGTCACTAAGACCTGACGGTCACGGCTGATAAAGACTGTTCCGTTTGAGCCCCAAAAACCAGTCAAATAATAGACGTTTTTAAGATTGTTGATGATGATACCATCTAGTTCTTTTTCTTGCATTTTAGCTAGAAATGCTTGTACGCGTTTATTCATGATGTAACTTTCCTTTCAAATAGTGTCCTGTATAGCTGGCTTCCTTGGCAGCTACTTCTTCTGGAGTTCCTGTTACGATGATGGTTCCACCACCGACACCGCCCTCAGGTCCCAAGTCAATGATATGGTCTGCCGTCTTGATAACATCCAGATTGTGCTCGATGACGAGGACTGTATTGCCATCGTCTACAAAGCGAGCTAAAACCTTGAGCAGGCGAGCAATGTCCTCTGTATGAAGCCCTGTCGTCGGCTCATCCAGAATGTAGAAAGATTTTCCTGTCGAGCGTTTGTGGAGTTCGCTAGCTAACTTCATACGTTGGGCTTCTCCCCCAGAAAGGGTGGTAGCTGGCTGTCCCAAGGTCACATAGCCTAGACCTACATCCTTGATGGTCTGGAGTTTGCGTTGAATTTTCGGAATGTGTTGGAAAAATTCTACCGCATCGTTGACCGTCATATCCAAGACCTGCGAAATATTCTTTTCCTTGTAGTGAACTTCTAGGGTTTCACTGTTATAGCGGGTTCCGTGGCAAACTTCACAAGCCACATAAACATCTGGCAAGAAGTGCATCTCAATCTTGATAATCCCGTCACCTGAGCAAGCTTCACAGCGACCTCCCTTGACATTGAAACTGAAACGCCCCTTCTTGTAGCCTCGAATCTTGGCTTCATTAGTCTGAGCAAAGAGGTCACGTATATCGTCAAAAACTCCTGTATAGGTAGCAGGGTTAGACCTTGGCGTTCGTCCAATCGGGCTCTGGTCAATATCAATCAAACGATCAACATGCTCAATCCCTGTGATGGTCTTGAATTTACCAGGCTTGTCTGAATTACGGTTGAGCTTCTGAGCAATAGCTTTTTTGAGGATACTGTTGATTAATGTCGATTTCCCTGAACCTGATACCCCTGTCACTGCGATAAATTTTCCTAATGGGAAGCGAGCAGTGATATTTTGCAAGTTATTCTCACGCGCTCCCGTCACCTCGATAAAACGACCATTTCCCACACGGCGCTCTGTTGGCACTGGAATGGCACGTTTGCCTGACAAGTACTGGCCTGTGATAGACTTACTGTTACGAGCTACCTGTTTAGGCGTACCTGCCGCAACAATTTCCCCACCAAAAACACCCGCACCAGGACCAACGTCAATCAGATAATCCGCCTCACGCATGGTATCTTCATCGTGTTCTACCACGATGAGAGTATTGCCCAAGTCACGCATCTTTTTGAGACTGGCAATCAGGCGATCATTATCCCTCTGATGAAGACCGATTGACGGCTCATCTAGGATATAGAGGACGCCTGATAGGTTAGAACCAATCTGAGTTGCCAAGCGAATACGCTGACTTTCCCCACCTGAAAGGGTTCCTGCCGAACGTGACAGGGTTAGATAGTTAAGGCCCACGTTATTAAGGAAGGTCAAACGGTCCTTGATTTCCTTGAGAATGGGACGAGCAATGATGGCTTCATTTTCAGACAAGGTCAGCTGGCTCACCAAGTCCAAGTGGTCAGCGATAGACAGGTCTGAGATTTCTCCAATATGTGGCCCTTGCTGGCCGCCCACACGGACAGACAAGGCCTGGTCATTGAGACGATAGCCTTGACAGGTTCCGCAGGTCAGCTCATTCATGTAGAGACGCATCTGAGTGCGAGTGTAATCGCTATTGGTTTCATGGTAACGACGTTTGATATTATTGATAACTCCCTCAAACGGAATGTCGATATCGCGCACGCCACCAAATTCATTCTCATAGTGGAAATGGAATTCCTTGCCATCTGAGCCGTATAGAATCAAGTTTTTATCTTCTTCTGACAAGTCCTCAAAAGGCTTATCCATATCCACTCCAAAGGTCGTCATAGCCTGCTCTAGCATGTTTGGATAGTAGTTGGATGAGATAGGATTCCAAGGTGCTAGCGCTCCCTCACGTAAGGTCTTGCTGGCGTCTGGCACTACCAAATCAGTATCCACCTCCAACTTGATGCCCAAACCGTCACACTCACTACAAGAGCCAAAAGGAGCATTGAAGGAGAAGAGACGTGGCTCTAACTCTGGAACAGTAAATCCACAAACTGGGCAGGCATAATGCTCAGAGAAGAGCAACTCCGAATCGTCCATAGTGTCGATAATGACATAGCCTTCTGCGATACGAAGGGCAGCCTCAATGGAATCAAAGAGACGACTACGAATGCCCTCCTTGATGACAATACGGTCAACCACGACATCGATATTGTGTTGCTTGCTCTTGGACAACTCTGGCACTTCGGTCACATCATAGACTTCCCCATCCACACGGACACGGACATACCCATCTTTCTGAACCTTCTCGATAACACTCTTATGTTGACCTTTTTTCTTGCGGATGACAGGGGCCAAAATCTGCAAGCGCTGGCGTTCAGGTAACTCCAAAACCTTATCAACGATTTGCTCCACCGAAGAAGCCTTGATAGCTCCATGCCCCTTGATACAGTAAGGCGTCCCCACACGTGCGTAGAGAAGACGCAGATAGTCATTGATTTCAGTCGTTGTTCCCACCGTCGAACGAGGGTTTTTGCTAGTCGTTTTCTGGTCGATGGAAATAGCTGGGCTGAGACCATCAATAGCATCTACATCTGGTTTTTCCATATTTCCCAAGAACTGACGAGCGTAGGCGGACAAACTCTCTACATAGCGACGTTGTCCCTCCGCATAGAGGGTATCAAAAGCCAGACTGGACTTCCCTGAACCTGACAAGCCAGTCACGACAACCAACTTGTCTCGCGGAATCTCCACATCAATATTTTTTAAATTATGGGCACGCGCCCCATGAATGACAATTTTATCTTGCATCTTTGTTCTTTCTAGTCCATTATTGCTTACCATTATACCAAAAAAAGTGAGATTCTATTACCCAAAAGGCCGATTTTGTAGTATAATAGTACGGTGTGAAAAAATCTGAAAAATGAGAAAGGATAAGGGATATGAAACAAGTTTTTCTCTCTACAACAACTGAATTTAAAGAGATCGATACGCTTGAACCGGGTACTTGGATCAATCTCGTCAATCCGACTCAAAATGAATCACTCGAAATCGCCAACACCTTCGATATTGATATTGCCGACCTTCGAGCACCGCTCGATGCGGAAGAAATGTCTCGTATTACCATTGAAGACGAGTATACCCTGATTATCGTAGACGTGCCGGTCACGGAGGAAAGAAATAACCGCACCTACTACGTAACCATACCGCTTGGTATTATCATCACTGAGGAAACCATTATCACTACGTGTTTGGAACCACTACCTGTCCTTGATGTCTTTATCAACCGTCGTTTGCGTAATTTCTATACCTTCATGCGCTCACGTTTTATCTTCCAGATTCTCTATCGCAATGCAGAACTTTACCTAACAGCCCTTCGTTCGATTGACCGTAAGAGTGAACAAATCGAAAGTCAACTGCATCAATCAACTCGTAATGAAGAATTGATTGAGCTCATGGAATTGGAAAAAACTATCGTCTATTTCAAAGCCTCCCTCAAAACAAATGAGCGCGTGATTAAGAAATTGACCAGTTCAACCAGCAATATCAAGAAATACCTTGAGGACGAAGACCTGCTTGAAGACACCCTGATTGAAACCCAACAGGCCATCGAGATGGCAGACATTTATGGAAACGTCTTGCATTCTATGACAGAGACCTTCGCCTCTATCATTTCTAACAACCAGAACAACATCATGAAAACCTTGGCTCTTGTGACCATCGTCATGTCCATCCCAACCATGGTCTTTTCTGCCTACGGGATGAACTTTAAGGATAATGAAATCCCCCTAAACGGAGAGCCAAATGCCTTCTGGTTAATCGTCTTTATCGCCTTTGCTATGAGTGTCTCGCTCACTCTCTATCTCATCCATAAAAAATGGTTCTAAGAGGAGTTCCTATGTCTCAGATTGATCTACAAAAATTAACTAAGAAAAACCAAGAGTTTGTCCACATTGCTACCCAACAATTCATCAAAGATGGGAAAACAGACGCTGAAATCCAGACTATTTTTGAGGAAGTCATTCCCCAAATCCTTGAGGAGCAATCTAAAGGTACAACTGCCCGTTCCCTATACGGCGCACCAACTCATTGGGCTCATAGCTTCACTGTCAAAGAGCAGTACGAAAAAGAGCATCCAAAAGAAAATGATGATCCAAAACTCATGATTATGGACTCAGCTCTTTTCATCACTAGCCTCTTTGCCCTTGTCAGCGCCCTCACAACCTTCTTTGCGGCAGATCAAGCTTTCGGCTATGGATTGATTACTCTTCTATTAGTTGGACTGGTTGGTGGATTTGCCTTCTACTTGATGTACTACTTTGTTTACCAATACTATGGACCAGATATGGATCGCAGTCAACGTCCACCTTTCTGGAAATCTGTACTAGTTATCCTAGCTTCTATGTTCCTTTGGTTGCTTGTCTTCTTTGCAACAAGCTTCCTACCAGCTAGCCTTAACCCAGTACTGGATCCATTGCCACTAGCTATTATTGGAGCAGCCCTCCTAGCCCTTCGCTTCTATCTCAAGAAACGCTTGAATATCCGTAGTGCAAGTGCAGGACCAACACGCTATCAAGAATAAGAAAACGATAAAAGCAACTGCAGGTGCGGTTGCTTTTTCACTTACTTTTTTGATTTTAAAGTATTCTTCTGACATCCACATAGCTCCATCTAATCTTTTGTGATAAAATAGGCTCATACTCAATGAAAATCAAAGAGCAAACTAGGAAGCTAGCTGCAGGTTGCTCAAAGCACAGCTTTGAGGTTGCAAATAAAACTGACGTGGTTTGAAGAGATTTTCGAAGAGTATTAAAAGTATTCTTCTGAAATCCCACATAGCTTTCTCTTATATTTTGTGATAAAATAGGCTCAATCTATTTCTAGGAGGATCAGATATGATTTCTACTATTGGTATTGTTAGTTTATCTAGTGGCATTATCGGAGAGGACTTTGTCAAACACGAAGTAGACTTGGGTATCCAACGTCTCAAGGATCTGGGACTCAATCCTATCTTTTTGCCCCATTCGTTAAAAGGATTAGACTTTATCAAGGACCATCCTGAAGCTCGTGCAGAGGATTTGATTCATGCCTTTTCTGATGATAGCATCGACATGATCCTATGTGCCATCGGTGGAGACGATACCTATCGCTTGCTACCTTATCTTTTTGAAAATGACCAACTCCAAAAGGTTATCAAACAAAAAATTTTTCTTGGCTTCTCGGATACAACCATGAACCACCTCATGTTGCATAAATTAGGAATCAAGACTTTTTATGGTCAATCCTTTTTAGCAGACATTTGTGAATTAGACAAAGAAATGCTAGCCTATAGCCTTCACTACTTTAAAGAATTGATTGAGACGGGAAGAATTTCAGAAATCCGCCCTAGTGACGTTTGGTATGAGGAACGAACTGATTTTAGTCCCACGGCCCTGGGAACACCTCGTGTCAGTCATACAAATACAGGTTTTGACTTGTTGCAAGGAAGTGCCCAGTTCGAGGGGAAAATCCTCGGTGGTTGCCTCGAATCCCTCTACGATATCTTTGACAACTCTCGATACGCAGATAGCACGGAGCTCTGCCAAAAATACAAACTTTTCCCTGACTTGTCAGACTGGGAAGGGAAAATCCTCTTGCTCGAAACAAGCGAAGAAAAGCCTAAGCCAGAAGACTTCAAAAAGATGTTGCTAACTTTAAAGGACACTGGCATATTCGCGGTCATCAATGGACTCTTGGTCGGAAAACCTATGGATGAAACTTTCCATGACGACTATAAAGAGGCACTATTGGATATCATTGACAGCAATATCCCGATTGTCTATAATCTGAATGTCGGCCACGCAACTCCAAGAGCAATTGTACCCTTTGGGGTCCATGCTCATGTAGATGCACAGGAACAAGTCATTCTCTTTGACTATAACAAATAAAGCTGGGAAAAGTTTCTCAGCTTTTTTCTCGGTATCATTACTGGCATTTTCATCACATATTACAGTATATTGAAACTAGAATAGTACACCTCTACTTCTAAAACATTGTTAGAAATCGATTTGTCCTGTTCTCATTTCATTTTACTATACTGATAGCTAAAATGATTAAGGAGAGGCTGTTGCTTAACATGTGAACAAGTAGGGGATAGTAGATATTCTCTTTTTCTTTCACATAAATAATAGAAAAGGCAAGGCCTCCACCTAAGTAACCAACTGCACCAATCCACTCTGATAGAGCCAAACTGTGCATATGAGTCAGAGCAAAAACAAGTCCTACCAGAATAATGCTTAGTAAACCTGGCAACCGTTCCTGCAAGTAATGCAATAAGACCTGACGGAAAAATAATTCTTCTACCAGAGGTCCAATGACACAAGCAAAAACAGCTATCAGTAGTGGTTGTTCTTGAAAGGTACTTTGAATATTAGACTGATTTAGACCTTGTCCATCTAATCCCACAAACTGCTTCAACATCTCTGATACAAATTCAAAGACAACAGTCATCAGAATGAGAAAGAGCCATCCTGTTAAGACGCCAAAGAAGAATTTTCTTTTAGTCTTTCTAATCTCCTTCCATTGTTGGATCAATCTATCCTTGAACAAGAAGGAGCCATATAAAGCTAAAACTACATAAACAAGATAATTTGCAATGACAGATGGCATTAAAGAAGCCAGCAATTTAACGCCATCAAACACAAAGAGGATTGTATAGAGAATCGCAAAAATCAGAATTCCCTTATTTTTGTTAGACATCATTTAAGACCTTTCCACTCACAATCATTCTCGTGGTCATCAACTAGCCCTGCAGCCTGTAGAAAAGACAATACGGCGACTGGGCCTGTGAACTTGAAGTCTCGTTTTTTGAGATCTTTGGCTAATTTCTCAGATAAGGGTGTTTTAGCTGGGGCTTGGCGATAATCAGGAACATCGTTAACGACAGTTTTCCCCTCAACAAAAGACCAAAGATAGGCATCAAAAGAGCCGTACTCTGCCTGTAACTGTAGAAAAGCTTGGGCGTTAGCGCGTGTAGCAAAAATCTTGGCTCTATTTCGAATGATAGCTGGATTCTCCAGCATGGCTTCCAATTCAGTGTCAGTCATCTCTGCGACTGAGTGAATTTGATAGCTATGAAAGGCTTCTCGGAAAGCTTGGCGTTTGTTGAGTACCGTTTCCCAAGACAGGCCTGCCTGATAGGTTTCCATACACAACAACTCAAACAATGCTTGGTCATCATGGAGGGGCTGGCCCCACTCCTCATCATGATAGGCGATGTAGAGCGGGTTGGTCATCTTGACCCACGAACAACGTTTTGTCATTCTCTGCTCCTATTTGACCAACATTTTAAGGGCCGACTTGATATAGTTCTCAGCTGTATCTGTCGTTCCTTCAAAGAATTTCTTGATTTTCTTGAGCTCTGTTGCCTTGTAGCCCAGAGCCAACATGGCTTCCATAGCTTCTTCCAATTCTTGGTTTTCAGCACTTGCTTGCACTGCGACCTTGGCAGGAAGGTCATCTCCTGCAACTACTACCTTGCCTTCCAAGTCCAGCACCATCTGCTGGGCTGTTTTCTTGCCAATTTTAGGGAACTTGGTCAAGTAGGTGATGTTCTTGGTTTCAATGGCTTGAACCAAGCCAGCATTGTCATCAGCAGCGATAATAGCAAGAGCTGATACAGGACCAATCCCAGAGACCGAAATTAGACTAAGAAAGAGCTTTTTCTCATCCTCTGAGCGAAATCCATAAAGCAAATGGGCGTCCTCACGCACAACCTGATGCACATAAATCTGAGCCTCCTGATTAACCTGACCTGAATAGGCATAAGGATTGGCCACATGCAGGATATAACCAATACCATTGGTTTCAAGAACAATGTATTTGGCAGTAATTTTGGTAATGATTCCTTTTAAATATGCGTACATAGTGTTCCTTCTCTCTTATTTCGTTTATCTAGTATATCATATTTTCTTTATCCGAGGAGCGAGAATCGATTATCACAAATACAGTATATCAAAAACAATCGGTATTTATCTGTTGACATATTCAAAATTAAGTACTATAATCATCTGTAATTGAATAACTATCTTCAGGGCAGGGTGCAATTCCCTACCGGTGGTATAGCCCACGAGCCGAAAGGCATGATTTGGTGAAATTCCAAAGCCGACAGTATAGTCTGGATGAAAGAAGATAAAAGTATATTTGTGCTTTTTGCGTGCTCTGAAATGATTACTTGTCATTTCAGAGCATTTTTGTTAATCGCATAAGTTTTCTTTTGTATGCCTTGAGTAGTCCCCTATTCAAGGTATATTTTTTTGGAGGTAGTGAGATGAGCGATTCAAAATATATGAAATTAGCAATAAAACTGGCACAAAAAGGGGCTGGTTACGTCAATCCCAATCCTATGGTTGGCGCAATTATTGTAAAAGATAATCACATTATCGGACAAGGTTATCATGAGTTTTTTGGTGGCCCACATGCTGAGAGAAATGCTCTTAAAAACTGTAGAGAATCCCCTGTCGGAGCGACGCTTTATGTAACACTTGAACCCTGTTGTCACTTCGGGAAAACACCTCCCTGTATAGATGCTATAATCGATAGTGGTATTACAAGAGTAGTCATTGGAAGCCTAGACTGTAATCCTATTGTATCTGGAAAAGGAGTAAAGATACTTGAGGAAAATAATCTTCAAGTTACTGTTGGAATTTTAGAAAATGAGTGTCTTAACTTAATAAAAAGTTTTAGAAAGTATATTACCCAGCATGTACCCTATGTTTTTATGAAATATGCAATGTCAATGGATGGAAAAATAGCCACTAAAACAAATCAATCCAAATGGATTACTGAAGAAGAAGCAAGAAAGCATGTGCATCAGTTACGACACCATGTTAGTGCAATTATGGTGGGAGTCAATACTGTTATTCAAGACGATCCTTTGCTGACATGTAGATTGGAGGAAGGGAAAAATCCTATCCGTATCATATGCGATACACATTTACGAACTCCTCTTACCTCTAAAATCGTAAAAACAGCAAATGATATTAAAACTTACATTGCCACTTCCTCTGAAGACAAAAATAAAATGAAGCTATATCAAAATCATGGCTGTGAAATACTTTCCATAAAGAAAAAAGGCAATCATATAGACTTATCGAGTTTAATGCAACATCTAGGAAACATGCAGATTGATAGCCTAGTTCTAGAAGGGGGCAGTCTAATGAATTGGAGTGCTTTGGAACAACAAATTGTTGATGAGCTGAAAATATATATTGCACCAAAAATTTTTGGAGGCAGTGCCAAGTTTCCTGTCGGAGGTGAAGGCATTTCTTTGCCAAATGACGCTATTAGATTGAAACCTTATGCTTTTTCTCAAATAGGAAATGACTATCTCATAGAAAGTGAAGTGATTTATCCATGTTCACAGGAATAATTGAAGAAATCGGAAAAGTTGAAAGAATACAGAAAGACTCTCGTAATTGTAAACTATCAATTAAAGCCTCAAAAATATTAACGGATATCCATTTAGGCGATAGTATAGCAGTAAATGGTATCTGTCTTACAGTTACTCATTTCAATCATCAATCCTTTACAGTTGATGTAATGAATGAAACATGGAGTCGAACAGCTCTTACTCTATTAAAACATGGAAGTGAGGTGAATCTAGAAAGAGCCTTATCTATCAACGGTCGACTTGGGGGTCACGTCGTTACAGGACACATTGATGGTACAGGAAAAATCTCGTCAATAAAAAAAGATGATAATGCTGTATGGTATCAAATCAACACACAAAAAGAAATTTTAGATTTAATAGTTGAAAAAGGATCTATTACAATTGACGGCATTAGTCTGACTGTCGCTAAAGTCTCCAAAGTAAACTTTTCAGTATCTGTTATCCCTCATACCTTGAAACAAACCATTCTTAAAAGTAAACAAGTCGGGAGTACAGTAAATCTTGAAAATGATATCTTAGGTAAATATGTGCAAAAACTGATGGATAACTCTCCAAAATCAGAAATATCTAAGGAACTATTATATCAAAATGGATTTTAGCAGAAAGGATAATCAGTCAATGGAATATCGAAAAATACAAGAAACATTAGAAGCATTGCAGAAGGGACGACTTGTTCTTGTTATAGACGACAAGGATAGAGAAAATGAAGGAGACTTAATTTGTTCTGCACAAGCAGCTACAACAGAAAATGTTAATTTTATGGCTACTTATGCCAAAGGATTAATTTGTATGCCTATGAGCGAAAGTTTAGCTAATCAATTAATGCTTTCACCTATGGTTGAAAACAATACAGATAATCATAAGACTGCTTTTACAGTTTCAATTGATTATAAAGAAACGACCACAGGTATTTCTGCCGAGGAAAGAGGACTGACCGCACGTATGTGTGTAGCTGAAGATATAACACCCTCTGATTTTCGCAGGCCAGGACACATGTTTCCTTTAATTGCAAAAAAAGGTGGTGTTCTAGAAAGAAATGGACACACAGAAGCAACTGTTGATTTATTAAAATTAGCTGGACTAAAAGAGTGTGGCCTATGTTGTGAAATAATGAATCATGATGGCAAAATGATGAGAACAGATGATTTAATTCAGTTCTCGAAGAAACACAACATTCCACTAATTACCATCAAAGAATTACAAGAATATAGAAAAGTATATGATCAGCTGATAGAACGAGTTTCAACTGTCAATATGCCTACTAGATACGGTAATTTCAAAGCAATTAGCTATATAGATAAACTAAATGGGGAACATCATCTTGCTCTTATTATGGGAAACATAGAGGATGAAGCCAATGTATTATGTCGGGTCCACTCCGAATGTTTAACAGGAGATGTTTTAGGCTCTTTACGTTGCGATTGTGGACAGCAATTCGATAAAGCTATGAAAATGATTGTTGAGAATGGTTCGGGTGTCTTACTTTACTTGCGACAGGAGGGACGAGGAATTGGACTTATCAATAAATTAAAAGCCTATCATTTACAAGATCAAGGCATGGATACGCTTGATGCCAATCTTGCATTAGGCTTTGAAGGTGATTTAAGAGAATATCATATTGGAGCACAAATGCTTAAAGATCTGGGACTTCAGTCACTTCATTTACTGACAAATAATCCTGACAAGGTTGAACAGTTAGAAAAATATGGAATTACCATTTCCAGTAGAATACCAATCGAAATAGAAGCCAATCCTTACGATAGTTTTTATTTAGAAACAAAGAAAAATCGAATGGGTCACATTTTAAATATGGAGGAAAAATAAATGAACACTTATGAAGGTAATTTAGTAGCAAACAATATTAAAATAGGTATTGTTGTAGCGAGATTTAATGAATTTATAACTTCAAAATTATTATCTGGAGCACTAGATAATCTCAAAAGAGAGAATGTAAACGAGAAAGATATAGAGGTAGCCTGGGTTCCAGGAGCTTTTGAAATACCACTGATTGCATCAAAAATGGCAAAAAGTAAAAAATATGATGCAATTATCTGCTTGGGAGCTGTCATTAGAGGGAATACAAGTCATTATGATTATGTATGTAGCGAGGTATCTAAGGGAATCGCCCAAATCAGTTTAAATAGCGAAATTCCTGTTATGTTTGGTGTGCTAACGACAGATACAATTGAACAAGCCATAGAACGAGCTGGTACCAAAGCAGGAAATAAGGGTTCTGAGTGTGCACAAGGAGCTATTGAAATGGTCAACCTAATTCGTACATTAGACGCATAGAACAGACTCTACTTTTAGACGAATAAAGAAACTTGGCAAAATCGCAATTTAATACTCTGTGAAAATCATAGAGCAAACTAGGAAACCAGTCGCAGAGTGGTAAAACACAACTTCGATGTTACAGACAAAACTGGCAAAATTAGCTCAAAACACTGTTTTGAGATTACTGATAAAACTGACGTGGTTTAAAAAGAGTTTCGAAAAGAATTAGGAAAACATGAAGTAACTATTTCCATGATAAAACGCATAAAATCAAGGTTTTTGAACACCTGATTTTATGCGTTTTTCTGATTTTGAAAATTTTTCCCAGACTTTTTTATACTTTTAATATTTCCCCAACTCACGGAGACTGGTGTGATTTTCCTGAATACGTCGGAACATCTTTTCCATATCCGACTTGGTAAAATGCACCAAAACAGGACGTCCGTGAGGACAGTTATAGGGATTGTCACATTGAGAAAGCTGATAGAGGAGTTGTCTAGCTGAATGATCATCAATACGATGATTGGCCTTGATAGATCGCTTGCAAGACATCATGATAGCCAGCTCTGCTCGGTATTTCTTGATAGAAACTTCCTTGGTCAAAAGGAGCATGTCGCACATCTCATAGATGCCTGATTCAATCTCTTCTTCTGCCATCCAAATAGGATGTTCACGTAGAATAAATTGATTTTCTCCGTACTCTGCTAGAAAGACGCCCACTTCCTCTAAGAGAGGCATTCTTTCCTTGAGACGCAGGGCATCATCCGCAGGAAATTCAAAGATATAGGGCACTAGGAGTTGCTGCTGGCTCTGGTCAACATTGCCAATGCTTTCACGGTACTCCTCGTACTTGACCCGTTCCTGAGCAGCGTGCTGATCTATGATGTAAAGTCCATCTCGCCCTTGGGCAAAGAGATAAGTCCCGTGCATTTGTCCGAAAAACTCCAACTCTGGGAAGCTGGATGCTTCTTCTCGCTCCAGTTTGTCATAAGCCTTATCGATGCTAGCAAGATCTAACTCTGGATGGTCTAGCTGGTCGTAGTTAGCAGGCTTTCTCTCTGCAAAATGCAGTTTTGCTGGCTTGGTCAATCGGTCCAAGGTTTCCTTGGCAAACAGGGTCAAATCCTGCCCTTCATCAGTCAATTCTACCTGATAATCAGCTACTTCAGTTTGACTAGGTCTTGACGGCTCAGTTTTCTCATAGTAGAGCGTATTTTCTTTGAGTGGGAGAATAGTTTGCTCCACCTTCTCACGATTGCGCACGGTCGATTTGGCAAGATTTTCCAAGGCATCTGGAATCAAGGTTTGTTCCTTGAGACTATTTGCAATAGCTTCTGAGACCAAGGTCATCAGTTCTTTTTCCTTGGAAATCCGCACCTCTTGCTTGGTTGGATGCACATTGACATCCGCTAGATAAGGGTCGATATGAATGTGAACGACAGCCAGTGGAAAACGCCCCACCATGAGCTTACTGCCATAGCCGTCAAGAATTGCACGATTGAGCAGGAAGTTCTTGATATAACGGCCATTGATGAAGAGGCTGATATAATTGCGGTTAGCCCGAGTCAACTCAGGCAAGGACACAAAACCTGAAATTTCGAAATCTAGGTCAGAGTTCTCAATTTCAATCATCTTCTTGGCACTCGCCAAACCGTAAATTCCTGCGATTGCTTGGCGCAATTGACCAGTCCCTGCTGTCCGCGTCATTTCCTTGCCATCACTAATCAAGCTAAAAGAAATCTCAGGATGGGCCAAGCCCAGACGGTTGACGATATCAATGATATGAGACAACTCTGCTTGCTGGCTCTTCATATACTTGAGACGGGCAGGCGTGTTGAAAAAGAGATCCTCCACACAAACCTTGGTTCCCACAGGACTAGTCGCTGGGATGACTTCCTCAACTTCACCCCCACGCGCGACGAGCTTGGTTCCGTGACTTGCGCCCTCAACTGCTGTCAAAAGAGTTAAAACGCTGACGGACGCAATAGAAGGCAAGGCTTCACCACGAAAACCAAGCGTCCGAATCCGAAAGAGGTCTGCTTGATTTTTTATCTTACTAGTCGCATGACGACGCAGAGCCAGCTCCACCTCATCGTGGGCAATTCCATGACCATTATCTGTGATTTGGATTTTCTTGAGACCAGCTTCCTCAATCTCAATGATAATCTGACTAGAGCCCGCATCAATGGCATTTTCTACCAGCTCCTTAACAACGCTAGCTGGACGCTCGATAACCTCTCCAGCTGCAATCTGGTTTGCCAGCACCTCTGGCAATTCAATAATATGAGACATCTTTCAGCCCCTTTCTGTATCTGTTTTCCTAGAAATTGATAGTGCTATTATACCATATTTCAGAAAGGACAGAAAAGCAAGCGCCACATAGGAGCCAAATTCCTCCACATAGACAAAGGCCCTTGCCATAGGCTGTAAAATAGTGTTTAATAAAGGTGTACAAGAAGTGATCACAATTTTGTATAAAAAACAAGGAGAGAAATTTATGAAAGTAGAACTACAGATTAGTGAAACTTACGAAGAGGAAAAGCTGATTGTTCAAGCACCTCAGCCGACAGATAAAGTCCAGAAAGTCATCGATTTCGCAGAAAATCTGGACCAAAGAGAAAAAATCAAAGGGAAAATCGATGATCAGGTCTATCTAGTTGAGATTGGCAAGATTCAGCGCTTCTATATCGAGAATCGAAAGGTTCTAGCAGAAACCGCGAGTCAGACCTACACCATTGACTTACGACTCTATCAGGTCCTTGAAATTCTGCCAACCAATTTTATCCAAATTTCCCAATCAGAAATCATCAATATCGATTTCATCTCTCATCTCAAGCTCACCCCCAACGGCCTAGTAGAAATTTTCTTGAAAAACGAAAGCTTCACCTACTCTTCACGCCGTTATCTAAAAACCATCAAGGAGAAATTAGAACTATGAAAAAACAAATCTTTCACGACGCAGCCGCCGGTGTTCTTATCGGCCTCATCCTCTCTATCATCTTTTCACTCATTTATGCACCAAATACCTACGCACCGCTCAATCCCTACTCTCTCATCGGCCAAGTGATGACTCAACATCAGGTTCACGGTGCCCTGGTCTTGCTCTACTGTACTCTTATCTGGGCAGCCATCGGTATTCTCTTCAACTTTGGTAAACGATTATTCAGCCGTGACTGGAGCATGCTTCGTGCGACGCTTTCCCATTTCTTCCTCATGCTGGCTGGCTTTATCCCACTGGCAACTCTGGCAGGTTGGTTCCCTTTCCACTGGTTCTTCTATCTCCAGCTCATTATCGAGTTTGCGATTGTCTATCTCATCATCTGGGCTATTCTCTATAAAAGAGAGGCTAAAAAAGTGGATCACATCAATCAACTCTTGAAGCATAAAAAGTAAGAACCTCATAATAAGCAAAGCCGAGAAAGAAACTTCTCGGTTTTTCTTTATCCTGCTGCACCTTATACTCAATGAAAA